>JAYVTD010000459.1:0-6038 GCA_043774765.1 Rhizobacter sp.
CGCAAAACTACGCGGCCAAGCGCGCCGACGCCTCAAGCCGATCTGAGAGTCGGGTAAGCCAGACGCGACGTTGCTTGTCATAGCGGTGGCGGTTGTAGACCCCGCGCACGCCTTGCTGTGCGTGTCCGAGTATCGCTTCGCCAACGCTGTCGGGACAATCGAGCCCCGCGAGCGCCGTTCGCCCGGTACCTCGCAGATCATGAGGTGCCCATCGCGTCACCTCGAGCCGAGGGCGAGGCTGCTCGGGGCGCGTGTTGCTGTACGGCTGGTGCCAATGGACCGACGTCTGAACTGCCTTCTGTTCAACATGTCCCGTCGCACTCGACGAGGGAAACAAGTATCGGTCATGGATTTGGAGCCGTCGGCGGACGACCTCCAGCGCCCGTCCCACGAGCGGCACGCGAAGATCCGTCGCGCCCTCATGTCGCGCACTCTTCGTCTTCGCCTTCGGCACGGTCCACCACCAACCGTCTTCCTCGTGAGTTATCTCTGCAGCCTCCATGGCGACGATTTCGGCGCCGCGGGCAAGGGTCCACAGGTATAGCGTAAGCACATCGGCGACGGTTCGTGGGAAGTTGGGCAGCCACCGAACCAAGTTGCCAACCTCGGCGTCGGACAAGACTCGCTTGATGGGTCCGATCGCCTTGCCGTCTATCTGTTTGCCCTTCGACCGAAGGCGGCCACGCATGATCTGGCGCCACCAGTTGGGCGTGGATTCGGGCAACCGGCCCGCGTCGAGCGCGAAGTTCCAAGCGGCCCCCAGCTCTGCACGCAACTTCGCAGCCTGCACGGGTATGTGTTGATGCGCTTCGAGAAGGTCGAAGGCCTGTGATCGGGTCAAGGTAACGGCTGGGACGTCGGCAACCTGACGAAGCATGGTGTCGAACATGCGGCGGATTTCCGTAGCCCCTTTGACCTTGCGCTGTCGATCAACGTGACCATTCAGGTAGTCCTCGCAAAGCCGGCGGACCGTGTATGCCTGATTGCGCTGAAGCTGGCTCGCGAGCGCGTCGGCCTCCGACTGCGCTTGGCGCTCTTTGCGCCTAAGCGGCGCAGGATCCTCACCCGAGTTCCGCTCCTTTCGAAGCCCCTCCCACTGAGCCAGCGCGGCCGGGTAAGTCAACGCCGGCCACAATCCCAAGCGAACCTGGCGCATGCGCCCATCGACGGGACTTCGATAGCGATAGGTCCAGGCCCGGCGCAATGCACTCGCTTCGATCCTCAAACCCGGGCATTCCTCGATGGTAAGGTGCTCGCCAGGCTTCAGAAGCTTGGCTGTTCGGGCATCGAATTTCATGGCTGGCAGCGTAGGTATTCTCCGGGACGGTTGCCCTCGGAAGTTGTACTCAAGAAACCTGCGGTGAATCGCCAAGTGTCGATGAGCTTGGACAAGCGTTGGCAAGGACGCCAAGCTGGATTGGAATGCAAATTGTTCAAAATCATCATTAACTCAACAGCGGTATCCCGTGTCCAATCAGTCACTTGAGAATTCGCAGCTTTCCGGGCACACCCCCATGATGCAGCAGTACCTGCGCATCAAGGCCGACTTCCCCGACACGCTCGTGCTCTACCGCATGGGCGACTTCTACGAGCTGTTCTTCGACGATGCGCGCAAGGCGAACCGGCTGCTCGACATCACGCTGACGCGGCGCGGCCAGAGCGCCGGCGAGCCGGTCGTGATGGCTGGCGTGCCGGTGCACTCGGTCGAGACTTACCTCGCCAAGCTGATCAAGCTGGGCGAAGCGGTCGCGCTGTGCGAACAGGTCGGCGACGTGGCCACGGCCAAGGGCCCGGTCGAACGCAAGGTGGTGCGCGTGGTCACGCCCGGCACCGTGACCGACACCGAACTGCTGGCCGACAAGAGCGATGCGCTGCTGCTGGCGGTGAGCAAACAGGGCAAACATTTCGGCCTGGCTTGGCTCGCACTGACAAGCGGTGAACTCGGCCTGACCGAGTGCAGCGAGCCCGAGCTCGACGCCTGGCTCGCGCGCCTCGCACCAGCCGAAGTGCTGGTCGACCGCGAGCACGTGCCTCCTGCGCTGCAACGCGCCGCGCTCACGATGACGAACCGCCCGGCCTGGCAGTTCGACGCCGCGCTCGGCCTGCGCAAGCTCTGCGAGCAGCTGAAGGTCGCGAGCCTGGCCGGATTCAACGCTCAGGACCTGCGCGCCGCACAGGCTGCTGCTGCTGCCTTGCTGGCGTATGCCGAACATACCCAGGGCCAGGCCCTCGCCCACGTGCGCACGTTGCTCGTGCAGCGCGCCAGTGACCTGCTCGGCCTGCCGCCCACGACGCACCGCAACCTCGAACTCACGCAGACTTTGCGCGGCGAAGACTCCCCCACCCTGCTCTCGCTCATCGACACCTGCCGCACCGGCATGGGCAGCCGCGCGCTGCGCCACTGGCTGACGCACCCGTGGCGCGAACGCCGGGTGGCCACGCAGCGCCACGATGCGATCGAAGCGCTGCAAACCGCCGGCATCGACGCTCTGCGCGACAACTTGCGCGGCATCAGCGACGTGGAGCGCATCACCGCACGCCTGGCCTTGCGCCAGGTGCGGCCCCGCGAGCTGACCGGCCTGCGTGCCACGCTGCAGTCGTTGCCAGCACTGCGCCAGCACGTGCCGATCGGCGAAGCGACCCTGCTCGACATGCTCGCTGAAGCGCTCACGCCGCCGAACGAGATCCACGCGCTGCTCGCCGCGGCTTTGGCCGACGAGCCCGCCGTCATGCTGCGTGATGGCGGTGTGATCGCGGCCGGCTTCGACGCCGCGCTCGACGAACTGCGTGGCATCAGCGACAACTGCGACGCCTTCCTGCTCGCGCTCGAAGCGCGCGAGCGCGATCGCACCGGCATCACGAACCTGCGCGTGCAATACAACAAGGTGCACGGCTTCTACATCGAGGTCACGCAGAGCCAGGCGAGCAAGGTGCCGGCCGACTACCAGCGCCGCCAGACCCTGAAGAACGCCGAGCGTTTCATCACGCCCGAGCTGAAGGCCTTCGAAGACAAGGCGCTGTCGGCGCAAGACCGCGCGCTTGCGCGCGAGAAGCTTCTGTTCGAACAATTGCTCGACCAGTTGCAGGCCTTCATCGAACCGCTTTCGGCGCTGGCGCGCGCGCTCGCCAGCCTCGATGCGCTCGCAGCCCTGGCCGAACGCGCGAACACGCTGAACTGGTGCCGACCGGAGTTTGTGCGCGATCCCTGCGTCCAGATCGAAGCCGGCCGCCACCCGGTCGTCGAAGCACGCCTGTTGGAGACCGGCCGCGGCAGTTTCATGTCCAACGACTGCCGGCTCGACGCGGCGCAGAAGATGCTCGTGATCACCGGCCCGAACATGGGCGGCAAGAGCACCTTCATGCGCCAGGTCGCGCTGATCGCGCTGCTCGCGGCGATGGGCTCGTTCGTGCCCGCGCGGGCCTGTCGCCTTGGGCCGATGGACGCGATCCACACCCGCATCGGCGCGGCCGACGACCTGGCCAATGCGCAGTCGACCTTCATGCTCGAGATGACCGAAGCGGCGGCCATCCTGCACAGCGCCACCGACCAGTCGCTGGTGCTGATGGACGAGATCGGGCGTGGAACCTCCACCTTCGACGGCCTGGCCTTGGCCGGCGCGATCGCCAGCCACCTCGTGGAACGCACACGTGCTTTCACGCTCTTCGCCACGCACTACTTCGAGCTGACCGAGTTGCCGGTGAAACACGAGCGGGCCGCGAACATGCACGTGTCGGCGGTGGAAAGCGGCGAAGACATCGTCTTCCTGCACGAGTTGCAGCCCGGCCCGGCGAGCCGCAGCTACGGCGTGCAGGTGGCGCGCCTGGCCGGCATGCCGGCGAGCCTGCTGCGGCACGCGCGGGCTTCGCTCGAAGCGCTGGAGGCGCAGAAGCACCTCGCCGACGCGCAGATCGACCTGTTCGCCGCGCCGCCGCCAGCGCCTGTCATCGAACCGTCTGCGGTCGATCTGGCCGTGGCGAATCTCGACCCCGATATGCTCTCGCCCAAAGAAGCGCTCGCGGCGCTGTACGAACTCAAAGCCTTGCAAGGAAAACCAATATGACGTACTGCGTGGGCATCAAGCTCGACGCTGGCCTGGTGTTCATGTCCGACTCGCGCACCAACGCCGGGCTCGACCAGATCAGCACCTACCGCAAGATGATCGTCTACGAAAGGCCGGGCGAGCGTTTCATGGTGATGCTCTCGGCCGGCAACCTGTCGATCAGCCAGTCGGTGCGCGAGATCCTGCAGGTCGAGAAGATCGAAGGCAGCGACGGTGCGCCGATCACGATCTGGAACGCGAAGAGCATGTTCGACGCCGTGCGGGTGCTCGGCGCCGCGGTGCGCCGCGTACGCGAGCAAGACGGCGCGGCGCTCGCCGCCTCGGGCATCGACTTCAACGCGACGATGATTTTCGGCGGCCAGATCGGCAACGAGGCGATGCGCCTGTTCCTCGTCTACTCGGCCGGCAATTTCATCGAAGCCACGCGCGAGACCTGCTATTTCCAGGTCGGCGAATCGAAGTACGGCAAGCCGGTGCTCGACCGCATGATCACGCCGGCCACACCGCTCGACCAAGCTGCCAAGTGCGCGCTGGTGTCGATGGACTCGACGCTGAAGTCGAACCTCTCGGTCGGCCTGCCGCTCGACCTGTTGGTCTATGAAGCGGGCAAGCTGCAGACGCAGCAGATCGTCTGCGTCGACGAACACAACCCGTACTTCCAGATGATCCGCGGCACCTGGGGCCAGAAGCTGCGCCAGGTGTTCGAGTCGATCGAAGACCCGCAGTGGACCGGTGGCGCCACCAACGTGCCGCTGTGCGTGGTGTCGCCGCGGTATGAGCCGATGAAGAAGATCACGCATCCGGGCGAGAAGATCGTCTGATGGGCGCGGGAACAGACTCACCGACGATCGTCTTCTCGCACGCCAACGGTTTCCCTTCGGGCACCTACCGGGTCCTGTTCGAACAATGGCGTGCCGCCGGTTTCACCGTGCACGCGATCGAAAAGTTCGGCCACGACCCGCATTTTCCAGTCACGAGCAACTGGCCTCATCTGCGTGACCAGCTGGTCGAGTTCATCCGGCACGAAGCCGATGGCCCGGTGTTCCTGGTCGGGCATTCGCTCGGTGGTTACCTGAGCCTGATGGCCGCCTCGCGCCGGCCCGACCTGGCGCTCGGTGTCGTGCTGCTCGATTCGCCGCTGATCTCGGGCTGGAAGGCACGTGCCTTGCAGGTGGTGAAGGTGGCCGGGCTGGGCGACCGCGTCACGCCCGCCAGGGTGTCCGTCCGGCGGCGTGACCACTGGCCCAGCAGCAGCGAGGCCTTCGAGCACTTCGCCTCCAAGCCGGCGTTCGCACGCTGGGCACCGGGCGTGCTGGCCGACTACATCAAGTGCGGCACCGAGCCGCAAGGCAAAGGCCGCGGCCTGGCTTTCGACCGGGCGATCGAGACCGCCATCTACACGAGCCTGCCGCACCACCTGGCGCGCGTGCTGCGCACCCATCCGCTGCAATGCCCGCTGGCCTTCGTGCGCGGCACCGAATCGGAAGAAGTGAAACGGGTCGGCATGGCAGCAACGGTTCGCCTGGCGCACGGCCGTGTGTCGAGTATTGCCGGCAGCCACCTGTACCCGTTCGAACACCCCCAAGAAACAGCGGCCGAAGTGCTGCGCTGGATCGGGACCATGCAGACCCCACGCCTATAATCGCGCTTTACCACCACAGCATTTGTGTCAAACAGGTGCTGCACACAATGACCAAGTATGTCTTTGTCACCGGCGGTGTGGTGTCCTCGCTGGGCAAGGGCATCGCTTCTGCATCTCTCGGCGCGATCCTAGAATCGCGCGGCCTCAAGGTCACCCTCATCAAGCTCGACCCGTATCTGAATGTCGATCCGGGCACGATGTCGCCGTTCCAGCATGGCGAGGTCTTCGTCACCGACGACGGCGCCGAGACCGACCTCGACCTCGGCCACTACGAGCGCTTCATCAGCACGCGCATGAAGCGCAGCAACAACTTCACCACCGGCCAGATCTACAAG
>JAYVTD010000460.1:0-8851 GCA_043774765.1 Rhizobacter sp.
ATGCGCTGCGCCACGTCGGCCACCTTCAGGCCTTTGTCCATCGCGGTCTTGCGCAGGCGCGCATAGGCCTCTTCTTCGCTCAGGCTGTTGCGCGTCATCAGGATGCCCTTGGCACGGTCGATGGTCTTGCGTTCGGAGAGCTGGCTGCGTGCGTCAGCCAACTCGCGGCGCATGCCTTCTTCGTGCTCGAAACGCGCCAGCGCAACGTCGAGCACCGGGCGCACCCGTTCGGGCGCCATGCCGGCCACCACGTAGGCCGTGACGCCGGCCGCGATGGCGTCACGCACGTGGCTGGTGTCGTTGTCTTCGGTGAACAGCACGATCGGGCGGCGGGCGTCGCGCGTGGCCATCACCACGTGTTCGAGCGTGTCGCGGGCCTGGCTTTCGGCGTCGACGATGATCATGTCAGGGCTGATCTGTGCCAGCCGCTCGGGCAGAAAAACGTCGGCGGGCAACACGGCAACGATGTTGTAGCCGTCCTGCAGCAAACCGATGCGCAGGATGCGCGAGCGCTCCGCCTCCAACCGGGCCGCGGGGTCCGAGGGGTCGGGCCAGAGCGAGTCGGGGGCAATGATGACGAGGCGCAGGTCCTGAACCGAAGACATGCCCTGGGGAGAGCAACATTCACGCCAAGCCCGGGCCACGGCGCCGGTGCGTGAACGGTGCATTCAGCGGGTCGGAGACAGGCGGGCGGCCTGGCGCGCCGGGCCGGGGCCGGAATCAGCGCGTGTCGATGTGGCCCGACATTGCGCGCCGCAGCCAGCCACCGAGTGGGCGCAAAGAGCCGAACAGCGAGTCGGGCACAAGCGAGTCGCGCTGCGAAATCACGCCGCGGGCGTCGAGCATCTCGATGAACTGGCGTACTTCCTGACGGCGAATGCCGCTCACGCCCACCAGTTGTGCCAGCGACATGTGCCGGTGCGACATGTCGCTCAGCATGCGGCGAAACGCGGTGCGGTCGAAGGGAGCATTCAACTCCGGCCAGGCGGCGAGGCGGTATTCCTTCATGGCTCCAACGCTGTGTTTTCTTGGCGAGGGGTCGTGCCCACCGCTCAACGGGAGTCCGCAGGGTATGCGCTTGCGCTGGAGGCGTGAAGGGGTAGAAACCGGGGTTTCGTGATTTACGACACAGACCCAATCGACGATACACGCTGATTCATTCAGCTCAGGACGGCTTGCTGAGCGCGCGCTGCACCTCGGTTTGCCAGGGCAGGGCATGCACCAGCTGGTGCAGGTGCACGGTGACCTGAACGTGGCTCAAGGCCTCGCCATGGGCATCGAGCAAACGAAGGTTGGTGACCATCCCGAACGGGTCGGACATGGCCACCACGCCCTGCTGCAGTTCGACCCAGTCCCACGCCACGCCGGCCGAGCGGTCAACGCTCGCGTCGCCCCACAGCGTCTGGCCGCTGCACGGCCCGGCCTCGTCGCCAAAAGTCAACACGCGCGTGCCGAGGTGGACAAGATGCAGGTGTGCTGCCGAACTCGCCTGCCACAATACAGGGGGCCATGCGTACACAATCCATGCAGGTGTCATTCGGGTAGTCAACGTCTTCGCGTCGATGATGTGTCCTCGGTGGGTGAATCGATAAGCGTTAGTGTGGCGACGGATTCTGCTTTTGCCATCTGTCAACCCTGTCAGGTTCTAGTCTTGCAGGTGGGTTGGCATGTGAAGGATTGCGCGTTGGGGTGAGAAGGGGCGGCATGCTTCAGGGTGGGTTCACGGAAGTGCTGGGGAGTCAAAGCCGGGACGAGTTCCGGGATGAAGTCGTGGGCTTCACGAAGAGGCTCGGCTTCGAGACCGTCTCGGCCACCGTCGTGATTGACCACCTGCTCGGCGAGGCCGAGTTCATCACCATCGACAACACGCCGCAGGCTTACCGAGACGCTTTCCAGAACCGCGAGAACTGTCGCCTCGACCCGGTGATGCAGCACTGCAAGCGCCAGAGCATGCCGATCATCTGGAGCCAGAAGACCTATGTGTCGCAAGGCCTCGGTGACAAGTGGGAAGAACAGGCCCGCTATGGCTACCGCAACGGCATCGCGCTGGCGCTGCACATGCCCGAAGGGCGGCACTTCTTCCTCGGCGTCGACCGCGACCAGCCGGTGCCGATGCACGCCGGCGAACTGACCCGCGTGGTCGCCGACTTGCAACTGTTCGCCGTGCACGCCCAAGACGCCGCCCTGCGCATCCTCGCGCCCGGCGGCTCCGACCCGGGCAAGCCGGCGCTGACGCCACGCGAGCTCGAGACTCTGCGCTGGACGATGGAGGGCCGCACGGCCCGCGAAGTTGGTGAAGTACTCGGCATCACCGAGCGCACCGCCGCGCTGCACGTGAACAACGCGACCCACAAACTGGGCTGCGTCAACAAGCACCAGGCGGTGCTCAAGGCTCTGCGTCTCGGCCTGATTCGCTGAGAATTCCCGGAAAGACCGGGTGTCGCGTCAACCCCCACCCTGTAAGACTTGACAGTTACGCAAAAGCTTTACTCCTGTTTGAATGGCTTCAGTGCACGGATGGCGTGTACCCCACCCTCAGGAGCAGAGCATGCAACAACGTCAAACCACCGTTTCCCAATTCGCCACCCAATTCGTTGCCGCCTCGCGGGCATCGGCCAAGAGCGCTCCGATCGCGCTCGACGCTGCCACGCTGAAGCTGGTGGCTGGCGGTGCCGCGACCGCCGGCCCGAACGGTGGCTGGGCCAGCGCCGTCGCCGAAGGCCCGAACGGCGGCTGGTAAGCCGGCCGGGATTTCGTGGCCAGCCTGTTCCGCCCCGAAGTCCTGGAAAACCGCCAGCGTGACTGGCTGGGCAGCATTCAGCTGATCCGGCCGGTCCCGCTCGGCGTGATGACCGCTTTTGTGGTGGCGACCGCCGTGGCGGTCGCTTCCTATTTGGTGCTCGGCGAATACACCCGCAAGGCCCGCGTCAGTGGTTATCTCGTTCCCGACCAGGGTGTCATGCGCCTGATGTCGCCACAGGCAGCCACGCTGCTGGAAGCCCATGCCGTGGAAGGCGCTTCGGTGCGACAGGGTGATGTACTGTTCGTCCTGTCGGTCGGCCAGTCCACGCTGAGCGGAGACACGCAGACTGCCGTGCGTTCCAGCCTGGCGTTGCGCGA
Source organism: Rhizobacter sp. (assembly GCA_043774765.1). GTDB lineage: Bacteria > Pseudomonadota > Gammaproteobacteria > Burkholderiales > Burkholderiaceae_C > LMDS01. The sequence goes on from JAYVTD010000460.1 coordinate 3,121, forward strand.
ACAAAGCCTGCAGGGTGCCGCGCGGCAGCGTGGCGCGCTCGAGCAGACCCAGCTCGGTGCACTCGACCGCCAGATCGAAGACATGCGGCGTGAGCTCGGCTCCATGGCTGCGGAATCCGACCTGCAACGCGAGCGGCTCACGCTCGCGCAGCAGTCGCAGGCGCGGCTCGAATCGCTGCGCAACGACAATTTCGTGTCGTCAGCACAAGTCCAGACGAAGACCGAAGAAGTGCTGGGCCTGAAGGCGCAGATGCAGGCGCTCGAGCGGCAACGCTCGGCCCACTTGAGAGAGATTGCTGCACTTCAGGCGCAGCGCCGGGAGGTGCCGATGCGGGCGCAGGCGCAGCAAGGGGAAATCGCGCGCGACCTGGCGGCGCTCGGTCAGCAGGCGGCTGAAAACGAAGCCCGCCAGCGCATCGTGGTGCGCGCGCCGCAAGACGGCGTCGTGACCAGTGTGCTGGCCCAGGTCGGCCACACCGTGACGCCGAACGTGGCCATGGCCAGCCTGCTGCCGGCCAACGCCCGTTTGCAGGCCCAACTCTTCGCACCGTCGAGCGCGGTCGGATTCGTTCGCCCGAACCAGCCGGTGCAACTGCGTTACCAGGCCTTCCCGTACCAGAAGTTCGGCCACCAGACGGGCTCGGTGGCGCTCGTGTCGCGCGCACCGCTGCAGGGTGCCGAGCTTGCCGGCCTGCCGATGCAGGCAAGCGCAAATGCGGCCAGCGAACCGCTGTACCGCATCACCGTCAGGCTGGACCAGCAAAGCGTGGCCGCATACGGCCAGGCCCAGGCGCTGGTGCCGGGCATGCAGCTCGAAGCCGATGTGCTGCTCGACCGCCGCCGCCTGATCGAATGGCTGTTCGAGCCGGTGCTCGGCATCGCCGGCCGGGTGTGAGCCGGGTGGCGTCGATGCTCGAAGGTTTGCGCCTGGGTCTGTCGGCTCGGCGCCTGCCAATGATCCTGCAGACCGAAGCGGCCGAATGCGGCCTGGCCTGCCTAGCGATGGTCGCCTCGCACCACGGGTTTCGCAGCGACCTGCCAACTTTGCGCCAGCGCTTTTCAGTCTCGTTGAAGGGCGCGACGATGGCCGACCTGGTGCGTCTGGCCGGCCACCTGCGGCTGAACGCGCGCGCGCTGCGCGCCGAGATGGAGCACCTGCCCGAGCTCGCGTTGCCGTGCATCCTGCACTGGGACCTGAACCACTTCGTGGTGCTGAAGGAGGTGCAGCGTGGCGTCGCCGTGATCCACGACCCGGCGCGCGGCGTGCGCAGCTTGCCGCTGGCCGAGCTGTCGAAACACTTCACCGGCATCGTGCTCGAGCTGGCACCTCAGGCCGAATTCGAGCCGCAGATCGCGCGCCAGAACGTGTCGTTGCGGCAATTGTTGGGCCGCGTGACCGGCCTGAAGCGCTCGCTGCTGCAGATCTTCACGCTGGCCGTGGCGCTCGAAGCATTCACGCTGCTGTCGCCGATTTTCCTGCAGTGGGTCGTTGACAGCGTTTTGCTCAGCGCCGACCGCGACCTGCTTGTGACGCTCGGTGTCGGCTTCGCGCTGCTGGTGCTGATCCAGGTCGGCGCCGGCGCTATCCGTTCGTGGGCGGTGTTGCACCTCTCGGCCACGCTGAACCTGCAGTGGCTCTCGAACGTGTTCGCGCACCTGATGCGCCTGCCGGTTTCTTGGTTCGAGAAGCGCCACACCGGCGACGTGATGTCGCGCTTCGGCGCGGTGCAGAAGATCCAGCAGACGCTGACGACGAGCTTCGTCGAGTCGGTGCTTGACGGCCTGCTCGTCGTCGTCACGCTGGCGATGATGCTGGTCTACAGCGGCACGCTCACGGCCATCGCCTGCGGCAGCGTCGCGGCCTACGCGCTGCTGCGCTGGGCTTTCTTCCGACCGCTGCGCGAAGCAACCGAAGAATCGATCATCTTCGAGGCCAAACGCTCCAGCCATTTCCTCGAATCGTTGCGCGGCGTGCAGTCGATCAAACTCTTCAACCGCCAGGAAGACCGCCAGGCGCGCTTCATGAACCTCGTGGTCGATGCGATGAACGCCAACATCGCCACGCGCAAGCTCGACCTGATGTTCAGCGTCTTGCACAAGCTGGTGTTCGGGCTCGAGCGCATCGCGATCGTCTGGGTCGGCGCCTTGCTGGTGATGGACCACATCTTCTCGGTCGGCATGCTGTTCGCGTTCATCGCCTACAAGGAGCTGTTCGCGCAGCGTGTCAGCGCGCTGATCGACAAGGTGGTCGAACTGAAGATGCTCAAGCTGCAGGGCGAGCGCCTGGCCGACATCGTGCTCACACCGCCCGAGCCGCAGGCCGAACTGGCGCAGCCGCTGCCGGCGGGCCGTGCGAGCCTTGAGCTGCGCGACGTGAGCTTCGGGTACTCCGAGTCCGAGCCCGAGGTGTTGCGGCACCTGAACCTCGTCATCGAGCCGGGCGAGTCGGTCGCCATCGTCGGCCCGTCGGGCTGCGGCAAGACGACGTTGCTCAAGCTGATGCTGGGTGTTCACTCGCCACAGTCGGGCGAGATCCGCGTCGGCGGCCTGGCGTTGCGCCAGCTCGGCCTGCGCGCCTGGCGCGACATGATCGGCACCGTGATGCAAGACGACCAGCTCTTCGCCGGATCGATCGCCGACAACATCAGCTTCTTCGACCCCGAGGCCGACCCGGCCTGGATCACGCAGTGCGCGCGCATCGCGGCCGTGGCCGACGAGATCGGCGCGATGCCGATGGGTTTTCACACGCTGATCGGCGACATGGGTGCGAGCATTTCCGGCGGGCAGAAGCAGCGCATCCTGCTGGCGCGTGCGCTCTACAAACGGCCGAAGCTGCTGTTCCTCGACGAAGCGACCAGCGCGCTCGACGTGGAGCGCGAGCGCGAAGTGAACCACGCCATTCGCCAACTCGAGCTGACGCGCATCATCGTCGCGCACCGGCCCGAAACCATCGCGTCGGCCAGCCGCGTGATCGTGCTGCAGGACGGCAAAGTGGCACAGGACCTGCGCAGCGTGCCGGGCGGCGGGGGCAGCAACCACGCCCGTTGAGCGGGTGAGAGCGGGGCGCGGCCCTAAACTCGGCCGCATGAACATTCTCGGCATCGAATCGTCGTGCGACGAAACCGGCGTGGCGCTGGTGCGCGCGGCCGCGAGCGGCACGCCGAAGCTGCTGGCGCACGCACTGCACAGCCAGATCGACATGCACCAGGCCTACGGTGGCGTGGTGCCCGAGCTGGCCTCGCGCGACCACATCCGGCGCGTGCTGCCGCTCACCCGGCAGGTGATGCAGGAGGCCGGCGCCTCGATGGCCGACATCGATGTCGTGGCCTACACACGCGGCCCAGGGCTGGCGGGCGCTTTGCTCGTGGGCGCGGGTGTGGCGTGTTCGCTCGCTGCAGCGCTCGGCCGACCGGTCATCGGCATACACCATCTCGAAGGCCACTTGCTGTCACCGTTCCTCTCGGCCGACCCGCCCGAGTTTCCGTTCATCGCGCTGCTGGTGTCGGGCGGACACACGCAGCTGATGCGAGTCGACGACGTGGGCCGCTACGAACTGCTCGGTGAGACCATCGACGATGCCGCCGGCGAGGCCTTCGACAAGTCGGCCAAGCTGCTCGGCTTGGGCTACCCCGGCGGGCCGGCGCTGGCGCGTCTGGCCGCGTTCGGCGACGCATCGATCTTCAAACTGCCGCGCCCTTTGCTGCACAGCGGCAACCTCGATTTTTCGTTCGCCGGCCTGAAGACGGCCGTGCGCACTCAAGTGCTCAGGCTCGGCAGCAACGTCTGCGAGCAGAACAAGGCGCACCTTGCCGCGGCCACACAGCAGGCCATCGTCGACGTGCTGGTGCGCAAGTCGCTCCAGGCGCTGCGTGACAGCGGCTCGAAGCGCATCGTCGTCGCCGGCGGTGTCGGTGCGAACGCGCTGCTGCGCGAACAGTTGAACCGCGAATGTGCGAAGCGCCAGATCAGGGTGCATTACCCGGAGCTGGCGCTGTGCACCGACAACGGCGCGATGATCGCGCTCGCGGCGGCTATGCGCTTGCAACGCGACAGCGCCAGCGCGTCGAACGACTACGCGTTCAACGTGCTGCCGCGCTGGCCGCTGGTGGCGGCAAACGCTGCGGTCAGTTGATGTTCAACCGGGTCGCGCCGGTAGCGACCTTCTTCACCAGCGTCAGCGTCAGCACGCCGTTCTCGAACTTTGCCTGCGACGCCGTCTGGTCGACTTCGGCCGGCAGGCTCACGGTGCGTGCATAACGTGCGGTGCTGCGTTCGCGGTAGAGCGAGCGGGTGGGTTCTTTCGGTACCTCGGCTGCAGCGCCTTCGACTGGCACGAACTTCGGCAAGTCGACGGTTTCGATGCTGACGCGGCGGCCTTCGACCGAGACCTCGAGCTGCTCGCGCGCCACGCCGGGCACGTCGAACACGACGCTGTAGGCGGTGTCGGTTTCGCTCACGTCGAGCGCCGGCGTGCGGGGTGCGGTGCTCGTGGTGGCGCCACGCAGGGGGTGGTCGAACGACTCGTCGAACAAGCGGTCGATGACACGGCTGAACTGCGGCGAGGCCGAACGATGGGCAGAACGGGGCAGAGGCAATACGAACATGGAGGGCTCCTACAATCAGGTTTCGCTGCCGCACCGTGCAGCAACCATGCCGCTGAATTTGGAGCGGCATTTTTGTTTTCAAGGGACTTGAAATTGCCGATGCTGAAGAGATTTGTGGGTGTGTGCGGGTTGGTTCTGGGGCTCTGCAGCGGTGTGGCAAGTGCCCAGGCCGAGCCGGTTCGCATCGCGATGATCGAAGGCCTTTCGGGCAGCTTCGGCAATGCCGGTGAAGCGGTGCACCGCAACCTGCTGCTGGCGGTGGAGCGCATCAACGCGCGTGGTGGTGTGCGTCTGCCGGGGGGTGCGCGGTCGCTGGAGCTGCTGCGCTTTGACAGCAAGGGCAACAACGAAGAGGCGCTGGCGATGCTCAAGGCCGCGCTCGACCGGCAGGTGGCCTTCGTGATGCAGGGTAACAGCTCGTCGGCTGCCGCAGTGTTGATCGACGCGCTGAACAAGCACAACGAACGCGAGCCTGGCCGGCGCGCGCTGTTCCTCAACTACTCGGCCGTGGACCCGGTGCTCACGAACGAGAAGTGCAGCTTCTGGCACTTTCGTTTCGACGCCCACGCCGACATGCGCCTGGCCGCGCTGACCGATGTGCTGCGCGACGACACCAGCGTGAAGAAGGTCTACCTGATCGGCCAGGACTACAGCTTCGGCCAACAGGTGCTGCGCAAGGCGCGCACTGAGATCGCTGCCAAGCGCGCCGACATCAGAATAGTCGGCGACGAATTGCACCCGCTCGGCCGCATCAAGGACTTCCTGCCCTACGCTGCGAAGATCAAGGCCAGCGGCGCGCAGGCGGTGTTGACCGGCAACTGGGGCAACGACCTCACGCTGCTGATCAAGGCCGCCCGCGAGGCCGGCGTCGACGCGAGTTTCTACACGTTCTATGGCAACGGGCTGGGGGCACCAGCCGCCATCGGCGAAGCAGGCGTGGGCCGTGTGCTGGCCGTGGCCGAGTGGCACCCGAACGTTGGCACACCGGCCTCGGAGCGTTTCTACGCCAGCTTCCGCGAACGTTTCCCGAAACCGCAGGACGATTACGTGCACGCGCGCATGCAGGTGATGGTCGAGATGCTGGCCGCGGCGATGGAGCAGGCGCGCAGCACCGACGCGGTGGCGGT
>JAYVTD010000461.1:0-2508 GCA_043774765.1 Rhizobacter sp.
ACGCTCGACTGCCCGAACAACCGCTACATCAACGACGAGAAGATCTGCCTCGCGCTGGCCGCGATGTGGGCCAAGCTCAACGTGAAGGTGCGTGTCAACGGCATGCCGCGTGCGGTGTACTTCCCCAAGGTGCAGAAGTACGACACCTCGATGTACATGCTGGGCTGGGGAGGTGCCAGCACCGACGCCGAGAGCACACTGACGCCGGTGCTGCGCAACCGCGGCGAGGGTGGTGTGGGTTCGTGGAACTTCGGCCAGTACACCGATGCCAAGCTCGACGAGCTGGCGGCCGCTTCGAGCAAGGAAGCCGATCCGAAGAAGCGCAAGGAGCTGATCACGGCGGCGCTCAAGCAGCACAACGCCGAAGTGCACAACCTGCCGCTGCACCGCCAGGTCATTCCCTGGGCGGCACGCCAGAATGTCGACGTGGTGCACCGCGCCGACAACTGGCTCGAATGGCGCTGGATCACGATCAAGTAAACGCGCTTCTGCGTCGCATCGAAACGGCTGCCGGTGGCGGCCGTCTTCTTTCAGCGGCCGAACAGAAGCGACGCGGCAATCGCCCACATCACGAGCGCGATGATGGCGTCGAGAATCTTCCACGCAAGCGGCCGCTCGAACAAGCCGCGCAGGGCTCGGGCGCCGTAGCCGAGTGCTGCGAACCAGACGAAGCTGGCGGCCGTGGCGCCGACACCGAAGGCCGTGCGTGAGCCCGCGGGCTGCTGGGCCGAGATCGAACCGAGCAGCACCACCGTGTCGAGCCAGCAGTGCGGGTTGAGGTAGGTGAAGGCCAGGCAGGTGGTGATCGCCGAGCGCAGGCTCAGCGGCGCACCGCCGGCCGCGGCCAGCGTTTCCGAACCGAAGGCGCGTCGCGCAGCGAGCGCGCCGTAGGTGATCAGGAAGGCCGCGCCGCCGTAGCGCGCCAGCGCCAGCAAGCCCGGGTGGCCTTGCACCAGCGCGCCCAGTCCGGCGACGCCGAGCGTGATCAGCAGTGCATCGGAGACCGCGCACACGAGCACGACCGCGAGCACGTGCTCGCGCTTGATTCCCTGGCGCAGCACGAAGGCGTTTTGCGCGCCGATGGCGATGATGAGCGCCGCCGAAGTCGCGAAGCCCTTGAAGAAGGCGAAGTCCATGCGGTGCGGCGGGCCGGGCTGGCGCCAGATGCTGCGGGGCCGCGATGCTAACGGACAGCGCTACAGGAAGTTCTGCAGCATCCTCTCCAGCGCCATCGTGAACGGCACCTCCATCATCGGCAGCGTCAGCAGGATGCCGATCAGGCCGACCGACACCGTGATCGGAAAACCGATCGCGAAGATGTTCATCTGCTGCGCCACGCGCGAGATCACGCCGAGCACCAGGTTCACGAACAGCAGCATGCCGATCAGCGGCAGCGCGATCCACAGGCCCAGGCGAAAGATCTCGGCGCCCCAGGTCTGCGGCTGCACCGTGCGCAGAAAAGCAAACGGCTCGGGGCCGACCGGGAACACCTGAAAACTCTGCACCACCGCGGCGATCAGCAGCAGGTGGCCGCCGGTCACGATGAACAGCCAGCTCACGCTGATGCCGAAGAAGCGGCTCGTCGCGGTGGCTTCACCACCCGTCATCGGGTTGAAGAAGCCGGCGAAGTTCAGGCCCATTTGCAGGCCGATCAGCTCGCCCGCGAACTCGACCGCGCTGAAGACGATGCGCACCGCGAAGCCGAGCGACACGCCGATCAGCATCTGCTGGATCACCGCGAGCACGGCCGCCGGCGAATCGAGCGGGATCAGCGGCATCGTGGGCAAACTGGCCTGGGCACAGAACGCGATCAGGAACGCCAGCGCGACGCGGATGCGCATCGGCACCGTGCGCTGGCCGAGCACCGGCAGCGAACCGAACAGCGCCAGCACGCGCAGGAACGGCCACAGGATCGGCGTGACCCAGGCCAGTACCTGGGCTTCGGTGATGGTCAGCACGGCGAGAGCGCAGTCGCGGGACGGGTCAGCCCACCACGGACGGAATCGATAGCAACGTGCGCTGCAGGTATTCCACCAGCGTCGTCAGCATCCACGGCCCGGCGACCGCCAGCACCGCGACAGCGGCCACGACCTTGGGCACGAACGACAGCGTGGCCTCGTGGATCTGCGTGGCGGCCTGGAAGATGCTGACGAGCAGGCCGACGGCCAGGATCGTCAGCAGCACAGGGGCGGCGACCATCAGCAGCATGTAGAGGCCTTGCTGGCCGTGGTTGAAGACTTGGGTTGCGTCCATGACACTGAGTCGTTAGGTGGCGAAGCTGGCTGCGAGAGACCCCAGCAGCAGGTTCCAGCCGTCCGCCAGCACGAACAGCATCAGCTTGAAGGGCAGGGCGATCAACACCGGCGACAGCATCATCATGCCCAGGCTCATCAACACGCTGGCGACGATCATGTCGATGATCAGGAACGGGATGAAGATCAGGAAGCCGATCTGGAACGCGCTCTTCAGCTCGCTCGTCACGAAGGCCGGCACCAGCACCTTGAACGG
>JAYVTD010000462.1:0-6019 GCA_043774765.1 Rhizobacter sp.
GCCTACGCGGCAGCGAGCTTCGTCGGCTGGGGTGCCAGCATGCAGTGGGCGCCGGCCTATTCGCTGGTGGCCATGCTGCTGGCGGCGGTGGTGGTGGCGGCCGTGGTGGCGCCACTCACCGAGCGTGGCCTGCTGCGCTTTTTTTACGGCCGCGACGAAGTACTGCTGGTGCTCGTGACGTATGCGATGTTCCTGATCCTCGAAGACGTGACCAAGCTCGTCTGGGGCGCGAACCCGTACTACGTGTCCGAGCCCTACAGCCTGTTCGGCAACGTTCACGTGGGCGTGCAGACCTGGGTCGGCTACGACTTCGCGCTGGTGGCGCTGGCCATCGTTGTCGGCCTGCTGGTGTGGTGGGGGCTGAACCGCACGCGCCAGGGCAAGATCATGCTGGCGGTGATCCACAGCGCCGAGATCGCGGCGAGCATGGGCGTGAACGTGTCGCGGGTCTACATGCTGGCGTTCTCGGTCGGCATCTTCCTCGCGGCGCTCGGTGGCGCGTTCACTGCGCCAATGATCTCGGTGCAGCCGGGCGTGTCGGTCGGCGTGATCATCGTGTCGTTCGCGGTCGTGATCATCGGCGGCCTGGGCAGCATCGAAGGTGCTGCCGTCGGTGCATTGATCGTCGGGCTGGCTCGCTCGCTCGCGGTGCACACGGCGCCGGTGGCCGAGCTGTTCTCGATCTACATCGTGATGGCGGTGGTGCTGATGTTCCGGCCCGAAGGACTGTTCCAGCGCACCCAGGCGCGCAAGATCTGACGCCGCCATGGCCGCGATCCTGAGTTCCTCATTGCCCGCGCCGCAGCCGGCGTCCGCCCTGCCCGCGCACCGCCGCACGGTGGCACTCGGTGCCCTGGCTTTCGCGGTGCTCGCTGTCGCGGGGTTTTTCAGCCCGAAGTGGCTCACTTTTCTGATCACGATGGCCGCGGCCAACGGCCTGGTCTCGCTCGGTATCGTCGGCCTGATGCGTGGCGGCGTCGTGCCTTTCGGGCAAGGCATGGTGTTTGCCATCGGCGGCTACACGGCCGCACTGATGTTCAACAAGCTCGGCTTCACCGACGCGCTCGGCCTGCCGCTCGCCGGCGGCCTGGTGGCGGTGTTGATCGCCGCGCCGTTCGCGCCGCTGCTGTCGCGCTACCGCGGCATCTTCTTCGCGATGCTCACGCTCGCGCTCTCGATGGTGACCTACGGCCTGCTGATGAAGCTCGAGGTGCTCGGCGGCTCCGACGGCTTCAACCTCGGCCGGCCCACGCTGCTCGGACAGAAGCTGCCCGACGGGCGCACGGGCTACATCCTCTACCTCGTCACGCTCTTCATCGCCACGGTCGTGGGGCTGCTGGCGCGGGTCTACTTCGACAGCACGCGCGGCCTCGTCACGCTGGCGGTGCGCGAGAACGAGTTGCGCGTCGAATACCTCGGTGGTTCGGTGCGCCAGGCGATGGCGATCAACTTCGTGCTCGCCGCGTTCTGCGGTGGCCTGGGCGGCGCGCTGGTGGTGATGTCGCTCGGCCACATCGAGCCGAACTTCAGTTTCTGGACGACCTCGGGCGAGTTCGTCTTCGTGGCCATTCTGGCCGGCTGGCAGAGCGTGGCCGCGGTCTTCGTCGCGAGCACGGTGCTCGAAGTGGTGCGCTCGTTCTCCAGCGCGTATTTTCCGAACACGTGGCAGCTCGCACTCGGCCTGTTCCTGCTGTTCGTGATCCGCTTCCTGCCCAAGGGCATCGGTTCGCTGTGGACAAAAGGGTCGACGAAATGACGGCAATGCTCGAAGCCCACGGCGTCAACAAACGCTTCGGCGCGGTGGTTGCCGCGGCCGACATCACGATCAGCATCGCCGCTGGCGAACGCGTGAGCCTGATCGGCAGCAACGGCGCCGGCAAGACCACCTTCGTCAACATGATCACCGGCTACCTCAAGCCCGATGAAGGCCGCATCACGCTCGACGGCCGCGACATCACGCCGCTGGCCCCGCGCGCGATCACGCGGCTGGGCGTGGCGCGATCGTTCCAGATCCCGCAGCTCTACGGCGACCTGACGGTGCTCGACAACATGCTTGTCGCCAACGCCTGTCACGACCAGGCCCTGAGCTTCTGGCAGCCGGCGCGGCGCTCGTCGGCGATCGAGCGTGCCGATGCGCTGCTCGAACGTTTCTGCCTCGCCGAACACCGTGAGCGCCGCGTGGCCGAGCTGCCGGGCGGCATCCGCAAGCTGCTCGACATCGCGATGGCGCTGACCGCCGCGCCCAAGTTGCTGCTGCTCGACGAGCCGACCAGCGGCGTCTCGGCCGAAGAAAAATTCCCGATGATGGAAACGATCATGTCGGCGCTCGGCCAAGAGGCGATGACGGTGCTCTTCGTCGAACACGACATGGACATCGTCGAGCGTTACGCGAGCCGCGTGGTCGCGTTCTACAGCGGCCGCATCATTGCCGACGGCGTGCCGAGCGAGGCGCTGGCCACCGACGACGTGCGCCGCTACGTGACCGGCGAGTTGATGTCGGAGCAGGAGTAGGCGCGATGCTGCAAGTCGAATCCGTTCATGTCGCGATCCAGTCGGTGCAGGTGCTGCGCGGCCTGTCGCTGCAGGTCGACACCGGCCGCATGGTCGGGCTGGTCGGGCGCAATGGCGCCGGCAAGACCACGCTGATCCGCACGCTGATGGGCCACCTGGCGCCGAGCCAGGGCCGCATCATGTTCGACGGGCACGACCTGGGCAAACTGCCGCCGCACGCTCGCGCCGGGCTCGGCATCGGCTACATGCCGGAAGACCGCGGGCTGGTGCCCGAGCTCACGGTCGAAGAGAACATCCTCGTGCCGGTGTGGGTCAACAAGACGCTGAAAGAAGCCGAGCGGCTCGCGCTCGTCTACCGCGTGTTGCCCGAGCTGCTGGAGATGCGCGCACGCAAGGCGCTGCTGCTCTCGGGCGGGCAGCAGAAGCTGGTCGCGCTCGCACGCGCACTCGCCGTGGGCACGCGGCTCTTGCTGCTCGACGAACCTTTCGAGGGCGTGGCGCCGGTCTTGTCGAAACGCCTTGGCGAGGTGATCGCCGGGCTGAAAGGCAGCGACACGTCGGTACTGATCGCTCAGAGCGACCTGAACCACTCGCGACGCCTCGTCGACAGCGAAGTCGTGATCGAGCGCGGCGCCAACCTCGAACGGGCTGCCGTGTGAACCCGTGGCAGGGCTGTACGGTGCCAGCGCTGCGCGCCGAGGCCTTGTACGGCGACCGGGTGGTGCGCTGCTTCTCAGATCGGCCGACCAGCCTGCAAACGATGTTCGAGCGCTCGCGGGAGACGCGAGCGAAGCACGATGCCAGCGTGTTCGAAGGCCGGCGCTGGAGCTACGCGCAGGTCGGTGACGAAGCCGATCGCCTGTCGGCCGCGTTCGCTGCGCAAGGCATCGGCGCCGGTGAACGGGTGCTGATGCTGCTGAGCAACCGCCCCGAGTTCCTGACCGTGCTGCTGGCCCTGCAACGGCTCGGCGCGATCGCGGTGCCGGTGGGTGTGCGCGAGCAGCGGCCGGGTCTGGCCTACATCGCGAACCAGTGCGGCGCGATGGCCATCGTGTTCGACGACGAGCTGGCCGAGCGTGTGCCGAACAACGACGATTCACCGGCCTTGTCGCAGCGCATCGCGGCAAGCAGCCTGGCCACACTGGCGAACGCGGCGCGGGCGATCCCGCCCGCTGCACCCACACGCGAAACCGATGTCGCGGTGATCCTCTACACCTCGGGCACGACCGGTCAGCCCAAGGGCGCGATGCTCACGCACTTGTCGATCGCACATTCGGTTTTGCACTTCCAGGCCTGCATGCGGCTCGGCCCCGAAGACCGTTCGGCACTCGCCGTGCCGGCCAGCCACGTGACCGGCCTGATCGCGACCATCGCAACGATGTGGCAGGTAGGCGGCGCGGTCGTGATCGTTCCCGGGTTCAAGGCCGATGACTTCGTTCGGCTGATGGCGCGCGAGCGGGTCAGCCACACGCTGATGGTGCCGGCGATGTACAAGCTCTGCCTGCTCAGCCCTGTCTTCGGCGAAGCCGATCTTTCGGCCTGGCGCGTCGGCGGTTATGGCGGCGCGCCGATGCCGGTGGCGACCATCGACGCACTTGCACAGGCCTTGCCCGGCCTCACGCTGCAGAACGCCTACGGCGCGACCGAGACCACCTCGCCGGCCACGATGATCCCGGCTGGCCTGACCCGCGCGCATGCCGATTCCGTCGGCGTGGCGCTGCCGGCTGCAGACATCCGCGTGATGGACGACAACGGCCGCGAAGTCGCGCCCGGCAGCACCGGCGAGCTCTGGATCGGCGGCCCGATGGTCGTGCCCGGTTACTGGGCCAACCCGCAGGCCACGGCACGCGAGTTCACCGCCGGCTACTGGCATTCCGGCGACATGGGCTCGGTCGACGAACAAGGCTTCGTGCGCATCGTCGACCGCAAGAAAGACATGCTGAACCGCGGTGGTTTCAAGATCTACTCGGTCGAGGTCGAGAACGTGCTGATGGCCTGGCCCGGCGTGGTCGAAGCGGCGATCGTCGGCAAGCCCTGCCCGGTCCTCGGCGAACGGGTTCATGCATTCGTGCACGCGCCCTCGCTTCGGCCCGACGACACTGCGCTCACGCGCCACTGTGCCGCGCAGTTGGCCGACTACAAGGTGCCCGAAAGTTTCACCTGGAGCGCCGAGCCTTTGCCACGCAACGCCAACGGCAAGGTGATGAAGCGGCTGCTGCGGGCGCAGCCGTGAACGCGGAGCTCTGATCGCATTGCCCGGTCAGAATCGGGATCACCACTCCACCACCCCGCCATGGAACGACAACGTCTGAAAGTCGGCCAGCCGATCGACCCCGAACAGTTCGAAGCGCTCAGCGACTCGCAGCTCGCCCGCATCGTGCCGCGCGAGTACCGCGAGTTTTTTCCGGGCAAAGAGAACTGCGCCGACGGCTGTTTCTACCTGCACGACGGCACCGCGTGGAGTTTTTTCAAGGGCGGGTTTCTCGACGACTGACGAGCGCCGCTTCCGCCACCAGGCGCTCTGCGCGCAGCAGCACTGGCTTGTCGACCATCTTGCCGTCGACGGCGATGACCGTACCCCCGGCCGCAGCCATTGCCGCGAGCACACGCTGCGCCCACGCCAGTTCGTCGGGGCTCGGCGCGAAGCCCCGGTGCACGCCGGCCACCTGCTTCGGGTGAATGCACAGCTTGCCGCCGAAGCCGAGGCGGCGGGCGCGTTGCACGTCGGTGTGGAGCAAGTCCGCGTCGTCGATGGCCGTGCTTACGCCGTCGATGGGCGAGGCCAGACCTGCGAGGCGCGAGGCCAGCACGATCTGCGAACGGAAGTACAGCAGCTCGTCTTCGTGGGCGTCGCGCAGCCCCAAGTCGAGCTGAAAGTCGATCGACCCGAAGACCAGGCGCTGCACGCCGGGCGCGGCAGCAAGCGTTGCGAGCGCTGCGAAGCCCGCCGCACTTTCGATCAGCGGCAGCACGCCCTGCGCGCCGGCGGCGACCAGCGTGGCGATGGTCTCGGCGCGCTCAGCCTTTGGCAACATCACGGCAGCGACGCCGGGCAACGCGCAGAGCGTGATGTCACCCGCGAACCAGGGTGTGTCGGCGGCGTTGATGCGCACGACCACAGTGTGCTCGGGCCGCAGCCAGGCGCGCACCGACTCGCGTGCGGCCAGCTTGTCGGCCGGCGCCACTGCGTCTTCCAGATCGATGATCACCACGTCGGCGCCCGCCGCCAGCGCCTTGTCGAAACGCTCGGGCCGCGAGCCCGGCACGAACAGCAGCGAGCGTTGCAGGCTCATCGCTCAACCGAAGAACTTCGGCAGTGTGGCCGCTTCAGCCAGCGCCCACACACGCTCAATCACGCCGCGCATTTCGGCTTCGCTCGCTCCCCTCTGGTATTGCGCGAGCCGCACCGCCTTGGCTTCGATCTCGGCGCGGCTCAGCGTGTTGCCGGGGTCGCCCTTGGGTTCGTCGACACGGCCGCTCAAGCTGCGGCCATCGGTGGTCTGCACCA
>JAYVTD010000463.1:0-2310 GCA_043774765.1 Rhizobacter sp.
GTTCGCAACACCTACATCTTCCCGCCCGAGCCGAGCATGCGCGCCATCGGCGACATCATCGAGTACACGGCGAAGAACATGCCGAAGTTCAACTCGATCTCGATCTCGGGTTACCACATGCAGGAGGCCGGGGCGAACCAGGCGCTCGAACTCGCGTTCACGCTGGCCGACGGGCGCGAGTACGTGAAGGCGGCGCTCGCCAAGGGGCTGGATGTCGACGAGTTCGCCGGACGGCTCTCGTTCTTCTGGGCCATCGGCATGAACTTCTACCTGGAAGTGGCCAAGATGCGCGCGGCGCGGCTGCTTTGGTGGAAGATCATGAAAAGCTTCGACGCAAAGAACCCGAAGAGCCTGATGCTGCGCACGCACTGCCAGACCTCGGGCTGGTCGCTGACCGAGCAGGACCCGTACAACAACGTTGTGCGCACCACGATCGAGGCCATGGCCGCGGTGTTCGGCGGCACGCAGTCTCTGCACACCAACGCGCTCGACGAAGCGATCGCGCTGCCCACCGAATTCAGCGCGCGCATTGCCCGCAACACCCAGCTCATCATCCAGGAAGAGACCCACATCACCAGCGTGGTCGACCCGTGGGCCGGCAGCTACATGATGGAAAAGCTGACGCAGGACATGGCCGATAAGGCCTGGTCGATCATCGAAGAGGTCGACGCGCTGGGTGGCATGGTCAAGGCGGTCGACAGCGGCTGGGCCAAGCTGAAGATCGAAGCGAGCGCGGCCGAGAAGCAGGCCCGCATCGACTCGGGCAAGGACGTGATCGTCGGCGTCAACAAGTACAAGCTCAAGACTGAAGACGCGATCGAGACGCTCGACATCGACAACGTCATGGTGCGCGAGAACCAGGTCGCGCGCCTGCAGGCTCTGCGTGCGGCGCGCGACCCGAAGACCACGCAGGCCGCGCTCGATGCATTGACGGCCTGCGCCGAGAGCGGCGAAGGAAACCTGCTCGACCTGAGCATCAAGGCCGTGCGTTTGCGCGCAACCGTCGGCGAGATTTCAGACGCGTTGGAGAAAGTCTGGGGGCGCCACCGCGCCGATACACAAAAGGTGACCGGTGTGTACGCAGCAGCCTATGACAGCGCCGAAGGGTGGGACAAACTCAAAGCCGAGATCAACGAATTCGCCGAAGAGCAGGGCCGCCGCCCGCGCGTGATGATCGCCAAGCTCGGCCAGGACGGCCATGACCGCGGCGCCAAGGTGGTGGCCACCGCGTTCGCCGACCTCGGCTTCGACGTCGACATGGGCCCGCTGTTTCAAACGGCCGAAGAATGCGCCCGCCAGGCGATCGAGAACGACGTGCACGCGGTCGGTGTGAGCACGCTCGCCGCCGGCCACAAGACGCTGGTGCCGGCGATCATCGAGTCGCTGAAAGCGCAGGGCGCCGACGACATCATCGTCTTCGTCGGTGGCGTGATTCCGCGCCAGGACTACGACTTTTTGTATGCGGCGGGTGTGAAGGGCATCTACGGCCCGGGCACGCCGATCCCGGCGAGTGCAAAAGACGTGCTGGAACAGATCCGCAAGGCCGCCGCTTGATCCGCGCACGGTCTTTGTGATACTGTAATACAGTCCGCCACTTCCGGGAGCCGAACATGGCTGTTTCCGTCCGCATGGACCCGTTGCTCGAGATCGAGCTGCAGCAAGCCGCCGAGCGCCAAGGCATCACCAAGTCGCAGTTCATCATCGCGGCCGTTGAGCGTGCGCTCGGCCGCAAGAACCCGTATGCTTTGATGCTCGCGCTCAAAACCGAAGAGCCGCGTGCGGCTCACAAGGTCACGCAGCAGCCCTACGAAAGCGTGGCGTCGAAAGCCGCGTTGCGCAAGAAGCTGAAAGCCAAACACGATGCCGGCAGCGCTGGTTGATGCCGGCCCGCTGGTGGCGATCTTCGGCGCCAACCAGCCGCGCACTGCGCACTACCGCGCCTTGCTCAAGCGTGCTGGTGACGAGCTCTGGTCGCTTGCCACCACTTGGCCCTGCGTCACCGAAGCGAGCCACCTGCTCGACGTGCCGCAGCGCTACACGCTGCTGCGCTGGGTGGCGGCCGGCGGCATCGCGGTGTTCCCGTTCAAACAGGAAGACCTGGAAGACATGGCTGCGCTGATGCAACGCTACACCGAGTCGCCGCGAACCGAGATGGACTTCGCCGACGCATCACTCGTCTGGCTCGCCGCCAACAGCGGCGTGACTTCGGTGATGACGATGGACGTGCGCGACTTCTCGCGCTACCGGCTGCCCGACGGGCGCGCCTTCGAGATTCTTTGATGACCGCTGCCGACGAGTCATTGCGCGCTG
>JAYVTD010000464.1:0-19124 GCA_043774765.1 Rhizobacter sp.
AAAGACGTGATGGTCGCGGCCTTCAAGTCGGCCATGGAGGTCTACGCCGAGCTCAGCGCCAGCAACCCGGCATGGAAGAAGATCTACGACGACTACTCCACTTATCGGCGCGACTCCAACCTGTGGTTCCGCTTCTCCGAAGCATCCTTCGACGACTTCATGCAGCGACAAAAGCTCTGACGTCATCCGACCTGGCCTGTCTGTCTCCAGGCATAAAAAACCCCGCTGCGGCGGGGTTTTTCTTTGGGCAGTGTCTCGCGGCGCCCAAAGAGGCACGCGTCAGGGCTTCTTGGGCGAGTTCGCCTGGTCGTCCTTCAGCGCCTCCATCAGGCCCTTCATCGGGTCTTCCTTGGCATCGTCGGCAACTGCGGGCGTCGCAGCGCCAGAGGCCGATCCGCCCGGCGGCGCCGCGTCGGCGCCGGGCGCCTGCCTCGGCTCTCTCTGCATCTCCTGAAACACCTTGTCGGCGTCGATCGTGGTCTCCTTGGTCAGGCCGCTGGAGACCAGCCCCGGGAACGCGATGATGAGGCCGACCATGAACATCTGGATCAGCACGAAGGGCACGGCGCCCCAATAGATCTGCTCGATCGTGATCTTCTTGATCGGCTTCTTAGTCACTTTGTCGATGTAGTCCTCGGTCGGCGCCACGCTGCGCAAATAGAACAAGGCGAAACCGAACGGCGGGTGCATGAATGACGTCTGCATGTTCACGGCCAGCAGCACGCCGAACCAGACCAGATCGATGCCGAGCTTGTCGGCCACCGGCGCGATCAACGGAATGATGATGAAGGCCAGCTCGAAGAAGTCGAGAAAGAAAGCCAGCACGAAGACCAAGATGTTGACGACGATCAGGAAGCCGAGCTGCCCGCCGGGCAGGCTCGAGAGCAGGTGCTCGACCCACTTGGGCCCGTCGACACCCTGGAACGCCAGGCTGAAGTCGGTGGCGCCGATCAGGATGCAGAGCACGAAGCACGACAGCTTCATGGTCGAGTCCATAGCCTGGCGGATCAGCTTCAGGTCGATGCGCCCGCGCATCAGCGCCATAACCAAGGCACCCACCGCGCCCATCGCACCACCTTCGGTCGGCGTGGCGATGCCAAGGAAAATTGTGCCGAGCACGAGGAAGATCAACGCAAGCGGCGGGATCAACACGAAGGTGACACGCTCGGCCATGTTCGAGAGCAGGCCGAGCTTCGTCAGCCTGTTGAGAAGAGAGGCCACGAAGGCGACGCCGACGCCGACGCACATCGAGGTCACGATCAGTTCGTCGAGCGGCACACTGGCCGGACGGGATTTGGCGAAGCCCACCGCCGCCAGCACCGACAGCACCACCAGCACAGTCAGCGAACGCAGCCCCGACGTGCCGTCGGCTTCGCGGATGGTGCGCGCTTCGGCTGGCAGCGCCGGCACCCACTGCGGCCGAATGAAGCTCACGACGAGGATGTAGACCACGTACAGCCCTGTGAGCACGAAGCCCGGGATGAACGCGCCCTTGTACAGGTCGCCCACGCTCTTGCCCAACTGGTCGGCCAGCACGATCAGCACCAGCGAAGGCGGGATGATCTGCGCCAGCGTTCCCGAGGCCGCGATCACGCCGCCGGCCACGCGCCGGTCGTAGCCGTAGCGCAGCATGATGGGCAGCGAGACCAGGCCCATCGAGATCACCGACGCGGCGACGACGCCGGTGGTGGCCGCGAGCATCGCGCCGACCAGGATCACCGCGTAGGCCAGGCCGCCGCGGATCGGGCCGAAGAGCTGGCCGATGGTGTCGAGCAGGTCTTCGGCCATGCCCGAGCGTTCGAGAATCAGCCCCATGAAGGTGAAGAAGGGAATCGCCAGCAGCGTGTCGTTCTGCATGATGCCGAACATGCGCAGCGGCAGGCTCTGCAGGAAGGCGGGCTGGATCATGCCCAGCTCGACGCCGACGAAGCCGAAGAACAGGCCGCAGGCGGCCAGAGAGAAGGTCACCGCGTAGCCGAACATCAGGAAGACGATCAGCGAGGCGAACATGATCGGCGCCATGTTCGCGATCAGGAAGGCCGTCATTTGCGCGCTCCGATGAGCGCGGCGTCACGTGCGGCGACTTCCTTTTGCAACAGGAACTCGGCCAGTTCCTCTTCCGGGGTCTTCGCACCCTGCTTCTTGCTCGGGTCGGGAATCAGCCCCTTCAGGAAAGCGATGCGCTTGATGAGCTCCGAGATGCCCTGCAGCCCCAGCAGGAACAGCCCGAGCGGCAGCAAGGCAAACACCGGCCAGCGGATCAGTCCTCCGGCGTTCGACGACATTTCTTTGGTGACAAAGGCATTGATCACGAGCGGCATCGACAGCTTGATGATCATGAAGATGAACGGGAACAGGAAGAAGCAGAGGCCGACGATCTCGATCCAGATCTGCGTGCGCTTCGAGAAGCGGCCCGACACCACGTCGATCTTCACGTGTTCCTGGCGCAGCAGCGTGTAACCCGAGGCCAGCAGGAACACCGCGGCGAACAGGTACCACTGAATCTCGAGGAACGCGTTGGAGCTCAGGTTGAAGGCCTTGCGGGTGATCGCGTTGCCCGCACTGATGAGGACCGCAGCGAGCACCAGCCAAGCCACCCAGCGCCCGACGAATTCACTCAGGCGATCGATCAGACGGGAAAATTGGAGCAACAGGGGCACAGCGTCTCCCAAGGGCAGAGGGCATGAAGCGGGATGGAGCGGGTGCGACACCCACAGGCCAGACCCCGCTGCGCGAGGCTGGCAAATTCTAGGCACGTGCGCCATGCCGGCCGCGCGGTCTAACCCTTAGTCCGACGCCCCACGTCGCGGCGATTCAGCCGCTCGTCGCCGCCCGGTACAGCTTGCCCGAGCGTGCGCCGCTGCGGCAGTACGCCAGCACCGGTTTGGGCAACTCGTTCAACAACTCGGCGAAGCGGGCGATCTCCTGCTCCGTCTGCACCGACGGCGCGACCGGCAGCCAGAC
Source organism: Rhizobacter sp. (assembly GCA_043774765.1). Taxonomy (GTDB): domain Bacteria; phylum Pseudomonadota; class Gammaproteobacteria; order Burkholderiales; family Burkholderiaceae_C; genus LMDS01. The sequence continues at coordinate 2,965 of JAYVTD010000464.1, forward strand.
GTAGCGCAAGCCGGCGGCGAGCGCGGCGGCCTGCATCGCGGCGCTGCTGGGTTGCTCGGGGCCGCCTTCGAAATCGGGCCGGTTGTTGATCACGCTCTTGAAGCCGGCCTGTGCGGCCCACGCCATCGCGGCGGGATCGAGTTGCCCGGCCACGCACACGTCGGCGCTGAGCTGCAGCACTTGCGGCGTGTTCATGGCGCGAGTGCCTTCTTGACCGCGGCCGAGACCAGACCCATGTCGGCCTTGCCTGCCAGGCGGGTCTTCACAGCACCCATCACCTTGCCCATGTCGCCAGGACCGGAGGCGCCCAGCTCGGCCACGACCTTCGCTACCTCGGCGGCGACTTCGTCGGCACCCAGGCGCTGCGGCAGATAGGCTTCCAGCACCTGCAGTTCGGCGGCTTCCTTGTCGACCAGGTCCTGGCGGTTGCCGGCCGCGAACTGCGTGATGGAGTCCTTGCGCTGTTTGACCAGCTTGTCGACGATCGCGATGACCGCCACGTCGTCGAGCACGATGCGTTCGTCGACCTCGCGCTGCTTGCAGGCCGCGAGCAGGCCGCGGATCGTCAGCAGCCGGGCCGCGTCCTTGGCGCGCATGGCGGCCTTCATATCTTCGGTGATCTGGTCTTTCAGGGTCATGTCAACTCCCGGGGCAGAAATGACAAAGCCCGCGAGGCGCGGGCTTGGGCAGGCGAGAGCCCGAAGGCTCAATACCACGGATTCAAGGCAGCTGGCTCAGAACAGTTTCTTCGGCAGCTGCATGCTGCGCACGCGCTTGAAGTGACGCTTCACGGCCGCAGCCTTCTTGCGCTTGCGCTCGGCGGTGGGCTTTTCGTAGAACTCGCGGGCACGCAGGTCGGTCAGCAGGCCGAGTTTCTCGATGGTGCGCTTGAAGCGGCGCAGTGCCACGTCGAATGGCTCGTTTTCTTTGACGCGAATCGTAGTCATGTAGAGGTTGAATCTTGGGGTTGGCCGCGCGGCTCGTCGCTGCACGGGGTTTTAATCGTCTTTGCCAAAAAGCGCGGTTCGAAGGCGCTGGCCAGCAAAGAGCATCGATTATAGCCCGCGCTCAGGCCATGTGCAATGTGGCCGCCATGGCCCGGGCGCAGGCGGCCGCGCTGGCCCAAGCCCACTGGAAATTGTAGCCACCGAGCCAGCCGGTCACGTCGACCACTTCGCCGATGAAATGCAGGCCCGGCACGCGGGCGCTTTCCAGGCTTTGTGAGCTCAGTTCGTGGGTGTCTACACCCCCGGCGGTCACTTCGGCCTTGCGGTAGCCTTCGCTCCCCTGTGGTTTGAGGTCCCAGCGCTGCAGGCGGCTGGCCAGGTCGGACAGGTCGCGGTCGCGCTGGTCGGGCATGGGGCGCTGGGCCAGGTCCGGGGTATCGGCCAGCCAGGCTTCGGCCAGGCGTTTGGGGATCAGTTCGCCGAGTTCGTTCGCCAGCAGGCGCCGCGACGAGATCTTGGCGGCGACGAGCGACGCCTTCAAGTCGCGGCCTGGTGCCAGGTCGATGCGGATTGGCGTGCCCTCGGCCCAATAGCTCGAAATCTGCAAGACCGCCGGGCCACTCAGCCCGCGGTGAGTGAACAGCAGGTCCTCGGCAAACTTCGCTCGGCCTTTGCCGGCGCCGGTTTCGATCTGCACTTCGACGGCCGCGCCCGACAGCGCGGCGAACGGCGCCCAGCTCACCGGGTCGAAGGTCAGCGGCACGAGGGCGGGGCGGGTCTCGACGATCTTGTGGCCGAACTGGCGCGCCAGCCGGTAGCCGAAGTCGGTGGCGCCGATCTTCGGGATCGACAGGCCACCGGTCGCGACGACGAGGCGAGGGGCGCGCACTCCGCCGCGGTCGGTGTCCAGTTCAAAGCCGGGTTCGGTGCTGCGCACCGCGTGAACCGCACAGCCCTGCCAGCGCGTCACGCCACCCCGCTCGCACTCGCGCAGCAGCATCTCGATGACCTGCTCGCTGCTGTCGTCGCAGAACAGCTGGCCCTTGTGCTTCTCGTGCCAGCCGATGTGGTGGCGCTGCAGCAGGCCGGTGAAGTCTTGCGGTGTGTAGCGTGCCAGTGCCGAGCGGCAGAAGTGCGGGTTCGCCGAGATGAAGTTCGCGGGCGTGGTGTCGCGGTTCGTGAAGTTGCAGCGCCCGCCGCCCGAGATGCGGATCTTCTCGGCCACCTTCGGCGAGTGGTCGATCAGCAGCACGCGCAGGCCGAGTTGACCGGCAACGCCTGCGCAATGCAGACCAGCCGCACCGGCGCCGACGATCACTGCATCGAAATTCACCCCTTCCACAGGAACGGGAACGCGAGCCGCCTGAAGTCGTTGACCAGCAGGATCGCCAGCGACAACGCGACCACGGCGGTGATCAGCCCCTTGCCGGGGCGCAAGGCAGCGTGCGACTCGGTGAGCTGGTTGAGTTTGTCGAGTTGCTTCATGCGCGCCGCCCCGGGGTTTTGGCGGGCATTATGCGGGCCGCAGGCGCCGCGGAATCAGGCTGCGCGCTCGTGGGCGCGGCCCTGCGCGAGTGTCTGCAGGCCCTGCAAGACGTTGCCGACGATGATGATCGACGGGCTCGCCAAAGCTTCGTCGCGTGTCGTCGCGGCCAGCGTCGCGAGCGTGCAAACCGCGTGACGCTGCTGAGGCAAGCTCGCGCTCTGCACCACCGCTGCCGGGGTCTGCTCCGGCATCGAACGCAGCAGGCCACGCTGCACCGATTCGATGGCGGTCACGCCCATGTAGATCACGAGCGTGAGGCCCTGCGCTGCGGCGGCGCCGAGGGCCGGCCAGTCGAGCGCTGCGCCGCCTTCACGCGAGTGCGCTGTCACGAAGATCACGCCATGGGCATGCGCGCGGTGCGTGAGCGGCGCGCCAAGCGCGGTCGCCGCAGCCAGCCCCGAGGTGATGCCGTTGACGATCTCCACCGCGATGCCTTGCGCGCGCAGGTGCTCCGCTTCTTCGCCGCCGCGCCCGAAGATGAACGGGTCGCCGCCTTTGAGGCGCACCACCCGTTCGCCCTTCAGCGCTTCGGCCGCCATCAGCTTCTCGATGAAGGCCTGCGGCGTGCTCGCACAGCCGCCGCGTTTGCCAACGTGAACGATGCGCGCCGAGCGCCGCACGAAGCGCAGCACAGCGTCGCTGACCAGATCGTCGGCGAGCACGAGCGTCGCGTTGCGGATCGCGCGCACGGCCTTGCGTGTCAGCAGTTCCGCGTCGCCCGGGCCGGCCCCGACCAGCGCCACATGGCCCATCGAGCCCTGTGTCATGCGATCTGCTCCCTGGGTGCCGGCTGGCCTACCGCCGCGAGCGTGCGCACCAGGCATTCGACCTGCCGCGTCAGCGGTGACGGCGCCGGTTTTTCGCCGCTGACCACCGACTGGATGTAGCGCGCCGTGGTGGCTGCGTCGTTCGAGCGCGGCAGGAGCGGCAACTCGGTCAGCACACCTTCGTGCGCCGCGTGCGAAAGGTCGCTGCGCGGCTGGCCGCCGATGAACACGTCGAGCTTGGGTGCGCGGCGCGGGTTGGCCACCGGCTCGCCTTCGGTGCCGCGCAGCAGCACCGCATCGGCAACGGTGTGGCCGAGGAAGCCGGTGAGCAGCGTCGCGTATTCCGGGTGGGTGTAGTTGACGACCCGCACCGAGGCACCGCTGCCGCACGGTGCCAGCAGCTTGGCGATGGTGTGGCCCGAGTTGCGCAGGCCCACCACGCGCCGCACCTGCAACAGTTTCGCCAGCGGCGGGCACAGGTCTTCGGTCGCGATGAACACCGGCTCGCGCCGCGCCCAGCCGTTGTCGATCTCTTCCGCATTGCTCGCGAAGGGCAGGCCGAGGTCGTGAAAGATCTCGGCTGTGGTCACGCGCCCGGTATCCAGCATCGGGCCGTGCACCAGCACCTTCACGCCTTCCTGCGCGAGCAGCAAGCCCAGCAGCGCGGTCAGGTTGGGCAGCTTGCGCGCACCGTTGTAGGACGGCAGCACGACACTCGGGCCTTCGGGGAAGATCGGAATGCAACGCGCATGCGCCGCTTCGAGAAAGCCGGCGAGCTCGGCGATCGACTCGCCCTTGATGCGCATGGCCAGCGCGAAAGCTCCGAGCTCGAGATCGGTCACGGTGCCATCGAGCACCTGGCTCATCAGATCGTGGGCCTGCACCTCGGTCAATGACCTGGCGCCTTCCTTGCCGCGCCCGATTTCCCTGATGTAGTTTGCGATCGCCATGGTGCTTCCTGAACCGGAGAACCGCAATTTTCAGGCCCGCGGGGCGGTGCTCGCAACAAGGGCTTGCAGTTTGGGTTCGGCGGTTGCTCTTTCAGGCGACCTTCTGGCGCTGCTGCACCAGGCGTTTGAGCTCGGGCACGCACGAGCCGCAGTTGGTGCCGCACTTGAGATGATCCTGCAGCTGCGCGAGTTGTGCGTCGGCGCTGCCGGTGGTGGTTTGCAGCGTGGCGTCGATCTGCGCTTCGCTCACATCGAAACAACTGCACACCTGCTTGCCGCGCGACACCAGCGCGACAGGAGCTTTGCCGCCGGGCACGAGCAGCAAACGGCCATAGGCCTGGGCCGGCAACTCGTCCTGCAGCAGCGGCTTGACCCAGGCCTGCGCGCTGATGTCGCCGGCGAGCAGAAAACCCTCGAGCCGTGTGTCGCCGTTCACCGTCGCCAGCCGCATGCTGCGGCGCTGGCCGCGGCGCTTGTCGGCGTAGTGCAGCACCTCCTGGGTGCCGAGACCGAGTGCACCCTCGATGCGCGCGATCAGCTCGTCGCCAGCCGCTTCGAAGGCCGCGGCGCGAAACAGCACGCCACTGCGCTCGCGCCCGAACGGCACGCAGGCCGCGAACGGGAAGGCTGCCATCAGCGGCGCGAGCTGCGAGCGTGCACGCAAGGCGGCTTCGTCGTCGAGCCAGGCCACGCACAGCAGCTTCCACGGCAACTCGGCCTTCAGGATCTTCACGGCCGCGTGTTTGAGCTCGGGCTGTTTCGAGCTCGGGCAATACGCCGGCGAGGTGAGCGCATTCACGCCCGCTGCGCGCGCGCCAGTGCTGGTGCTGCCGGAGAGAAACTCTTCGCCCCAGTGCATCGCGATGAAGGTCTGCGCCGGGGTCATCTGGGCACTGGCGCTGGCCGGTAGCACGATCGAGCCGCGCCGCGAGGTGACCTGCACCAGATCGCCTTCGGCCAGCTTGAGGCGCGCCATGTCCTGCGCGTGCATCTCGATCTGCGGCTCGGGCACGTGGCCGAACAGGCGGCCGATACTGCCGGTGCGGCTCATGCCGTGCCACTGATCGCGCAGCCGCCCGGTGTTGAGCGAAAACGGGTAACGGGCGTCGCGTGGTTCGGCCAGCTTCACGTAGGGCGTGTCGACGAAGCGGGCCTTGCCATCGTCGGTCGGGAATACGCCGTCTTCGTAGAGGCGTGCCTTGCCGACGGTTGCGCCGGTGACGAAGGGCCACTGCTGCGCGGCCACGTCGAGCTGGGCGTAGCTCAGGCCGGTGATGTCGAGATCGCGGCCGCGCGTCGATTCGCGGTGTTCGTTCCAGACCGCTTCGGGCGTTTCGTGGGCGAAGCCGCTGGGCAGACCGGGCCGCAGCTTCGCTTCGAGCCGGCGCGCGAACTCGGTGGCTATTCTCCAGTCGTCGCGCGACTCGCCGGCCGACGGCACCGCAGCGCGCACGCGGCTGATGCGGCGCTCGCTGTTGGTGACGGTGCCCTGCTTTTCGCCCCAGGTCGTGGCGGGCAGCAGCAGGTCGGCGTAGGCGCAAGTGGCGGTGGTGGCGAACGCTTCCTGCACCACCACGAACTCACAGCGTTCGAGCGCGCGCCGCACCGTGGTCAGATCGGGCATCGACTGGGCCGGGTTGGTGCAGACTATCCACAGCGCGCGGATTTCGCCATCTGCCGCGGCTTCGAACATCTCGACCGCCGTCTTGCCGGGTTTGGACGGCACGTCGGCCACGTTCCACAAACGCGCCACTTCGGCGCGGTGCTCGGGGTTCGACAGATCGCGGTGCGCGCTCAGCAGATTCGCGAGACCACCCACTTCACGCCCGCCCATCGCATTCGGTTGCCCGGTGAGCGAAAACGGCCCGGCGCCGGCCTTGCCGATCTGCCCCGTGGCGAGGTGCAGGTTGATCAACGCGGCGTTCTTGGCGGTGCCGGCACTGCTCTGGTTCAGGCCCTGGCAGTACAGCGAGAGCACCGGCTTGCGCGGCGCGCCCGCAGCCACGTCGTCGAGCCCGGCGAACCAGCGCGCGGCCTGCACCAGGTCGGCTTCCTGGATGCCGCAGATCTGCGCCGTGTCCTTCGGCGTGAACTCGCGCACCCGCGTTTTCAGCACGTCGAAGCCGCTCGTGTGCGCTGCCATCCAGGCGCTGTCGATCCAGCCTTCCCAAAGCATCACATGCAGCATGCCGTTGAACAGCGCCACGTCGGTGCCGGGCAGGATCTGCAGGAAAAGGTCGGCACCCGCTGCTGTTTCGGTCTTGCGCGGGTCGACCACGATCGTGCGCAGCGCCGGGTTGGCGCGCTTCGCGTCTTCGATGCGGCGGTACAGGATGGGGTGCGCGAACGCGGTGTTAGAGCCGGCGATGAAGAGCGTGGCCGCGTGGTTCAGGTCGTCGTAACAGGCCGGCGGTGCGTCGGCACCCAGCGTCTGCTTGTAGCCGGCCACCGCGCTGCTCATGCACAGGCGCGAGTTGGTGTCGACGTTGTTGGTGCCGACCAGGCCCTTGGCGAGTTTGTTGAAGACGTAGTAGTCCTCGGTCAGCAACTGGCCCGAGATGTAGAAGCCGACCGCGTCGGGACCGTGGGTCTGGATGATGTCAGCGAAACGCTGCGTCGCCGTGGCAAGCGCATGGTCCCAGCTGACGACGCTGCGCTCGCCGTCACGTTGTGTGCGCAACTGTGGCTGCAGAAGGCGCGTCTGCATCGTGATGCTGTGGCTCGCGGTCAGGTGCAGCGTGCTGCCCTTGGTGCACAGGCGGCCGAAGTTGGCAGGGTGGTCGGGGTCGCCGCGCACGCCGGTGATCTGCGCGCCTTGCGCTTCGATGATCACACCGCAGCCGACGCCGCAGTAAGGGCACGTCGACCGCGTTTCACGCGCCGGGGCCGACGCCGCCGAGGCTGTATTCACGCTGTGTGCGGCGCCTGCACGTCGAAGGTCGCGTCGCCGAGCGCGCCGGTCGAGGCACCCGGCCCGGAACGGGGCGGCAACAGGTCGAGCGCCAGCGTGGCAAGCTCGCTGCCGTCGAGGTGAACTTGGCCCGCTTCGACCTTCACGGCGAAGGGCACGGTGCAGCCTTCATCGGGCGACTTGGCGCAGCCGTCGGCCAGGCCGATCGACCAGTTGTGCAGCGGGCAGGCCACGCTTTCACCGAAGACGATGCCCTGGCTCAGCGGCCCGCCCTTGTGCGGGCAGCGGTCGAGCAGCGCGAAGACCTTGTCTTCGCTGTTGCGGAACACCGCCACCGCTATTCCCCGGGCGCGCTCGACACGGCGGGCGCCGAGCACGGGGATGTCGGTGACGGCGCAGATCGGTTTCCAGTCGCTCATGGCGGTTCGATTCGGTGCGGTTCGGATGGGGGAAGGATCAGACCGCCACGAGCGGCTGGAACTGGCGGGTGTCGACCGAGGCCTTGTCGAACTCGAACCACGGGTCGGGCTCGCCGTCGAGCGAATACTGCAGTTTTTCCCACAGCGCCTTGCGGCCGGGCGCGTCTTCGAGAATCTTCTTCTTCACGTGGTCGAGCCCGACGCGGCTCACGTAGTGCACCGTGCGCTCGAGGTACCAGCCTTCTTCGCGGTAGAGCTGGCAGAACGCGCCGGTGTATTCGAGCACTTCCGCTGCCGTCTTGAGCTTGACGAAGAAGTGCGCCACCTCGGTCTTGATGCCGCCGTTGCCGGCCACGTACATCTCCCAGCCGGAATCGACGCCGATGATGCCGACGTCCTTGATGCCGGCTTCGGCGCAGTTGCGCGGGCAGCCGCTGACCGCGAACTTGACCTTGTGCGGCGCGTACATGCGCCACATCGCACGCTCGAGGTCCTTGCCCATCTGGGTGCTGTCTTGTGTGCCGAAGCGGCACCACTCGCTGCCGACGCAGGTCTTCACGGTGCGCAGCGCTTTGGCATAAGCGTGGCCGCTTGGCATGCCGATGTCTTTCCAGACGTTGACGAGGTCTTCCTTCTTCACGCCGAGCAGGTCGATGCGCTGGCCGCCGGTGACCTTCACGGTCGGGATCTTGTACTTGTCGACAGCGTCGGCAATGCGCCTCAGCTCGCTCGACGTGGTTTCACCGCCCCACATGCGCGGAATGACCGAGTACGTGCCGTCTTTCTGGATGTTGGCGTGGCTGCGTTCGTTGATGTAGCGCGATTGCGGGTCGTCTTTCGCTTCCTTGGGCCAGCTGCTGATCAGGTAGTAGTTGACGGCCGGGCGGCAGCTCGAACAACCGTTGGGCGTGCGCCAGCCGAGCGCCTTGTAGACGCCGTCGATCGTCAGCAGCTTCTGCGCACGAATCGCCTCGCGCACCTCGCCGTGGCTGTGATCGGTGCAGCCGCACATGGCCTTCTTCTTCGGTGTGGCCGAGTAGTCACCGCCGGCGGTGAACATCAGCAGCTGTTCGACGAGGCCCGTGCACGAGCCGCACGAGGCGCTCGCCTTGGTGTGCTTTCGCACCTCTTCCAGCGTGAACAGGCCTTTTTCCTTGATGACCTTGCAGATCGTGCCTTTGTTGACGCCGTTGCAGCCGCAGACCTCGTCGCTGTCGAGCATGGTCGCGGCCTTGCTGTGGCCTTCGTGGCCCACGTCGCCGATGTTCGATTCACCGAACATCAGCTTGTCGCGGATGTCGCTGATCTTGCGGCCTTCGCGCAGCAGCTTGAAATACCAGCTGCCGTCGACCGTGTCGCCGTACAGGCAGGCGCCGATCAGCTTGTCGTCCTTGATCACGAGCTTCTTGTAGACGCCGCCGTAAGGGTCGCTCATCACGATCTCTTCGCAGTCGCTGTCCTCTGGACGGCCCGAGGCCGCGCCGGTGAAGTTGCCGGCGCTGAAGAGGTCGATGCCGGTCACCTTCAGCTTCGTGCTGGTCTGGCTGCCGGTGTAGCGGCCGATGCCGAACTCGGCCAGGTGCGTCGCGCAGACCTTGCCCTGCTCGAACAGCGGTGCTACCAGGCCGTACACGGTGCCGCGGTGCGCGGCGCACTCGCCGACCGAATAGATGCGCGGGTCGGTGATGGTCTGCATCGTGTCGGAAACGACAATGCCGCCGCGGTTCTGCGGCCCGCAGTGCAGGCCGATCTTGACCGCGAGTTCGGTGTTGGGGCGGATGCCGGCGGCCATCACGACCAGGTCGGCCGGGATTTCCATGCCGTCCTTGAACTGCACCGCCCTCACACGCCCATCCTTGTCGCCAACGAGCTCTTGAGTCTGCGCGCCGATCAGGAACTTCAGGCCCCGGTTTTCGAGCGACTTCTGCAGCAGCTTGCCCGCCACATCGTCGAGCTGGCGCTCCATCAGCCACGGCATGATGTGCACCACGGTCACCTCCATGCCGCGCAGCATCAGCCCGTTGGCCGCTTCCAGGCCGAGCAGGCCACCGCCGATCACCACCGCATGTTTGTACTTCGCGGCCGCTTCGATCATCGTGTTGGTGTCGGCAATGTCGCGGTAGGCAATCACGCCTTCGAGGTCCTTGCCTGGCACCGGCAGGATGAACGGGTTCGAGCCGGTGGCGATCAGCAGACGGTCGTATTCTTCTTCGGTGCCGTCGGCCGCGCGCACCACGCGGTTGCGGCGGTCGACTTCGGTGACCTTCTTGCCGAGGTGCAGCCTGATGTGGTTTTCTTCGTACCAGGACAGCGGGTTCAGAACGATCTCGTCCAGCGTTTGCTCACCGGCCAGCACCGGGCTGAGCAGAATACGGTTGTAGTTCGGGTGCGGTTCGGCGCCGAACACGGTGATGTCGTACAGATCGGGGGCAATCTTCAGCAGTTCTTCGAGCGTGCGCACGCCGGCCATGCCGTTGCCGATCATCACGAGCTTCATCTTCTTCATCGGTCATTCTCCGGCCACGGGCGCGCGGCTTTGGGTGATCACGAACGCAAGCGGGGTGCCAGCGCGAGGCGGCCGGCATGCCATGTTGCAGTGCAGCAGCGCACCTTCTGTGGGCAGATATCTTGCTTGATGCATCACATGCAACGAAAACACTGCACCGAAACGGTGACCGATCCTCATGAGTTTTGACGTCGACATCGGCCACGCCACGGAGCGCGGCGCACGCACAGTGAACGAAGACTTCGCCGCTGCTGCGCGCCACGCCCCGCACGAGGAGGCGCTCGGCTTCATTGCGGCCATTGCGGATGGCGTGTCCACCGGCGGCCAGGGCCTGATGGCGGCGCAGACCAGCGTGATGGCGCTGGTCGAAGACTATTTCGCCGCGCCCGCGACCTGGGACACCACGGTGGTGCTCGATCGTGTCATTGGTGCGCACAACAGCTGGCTCTCGGCCCACAACCGGCGCAACCTCGAAGCGGCGATGAGCACGCTCACCGCCATCGCCCTGCGTGGCCACACCTGGACGCTGGCGCACGTGGGCGACACGCGTGCCTACCTGATGCGTGGCGACGAGTGCCGCCGCCTCACCCAAGACCATGCGCTCGACCACCCCGATCTGCGCAGCCAGCTGACGCGCGCGATGGGGCTCGACGACGCGGTGCGGGTCGACTACCTGCAGGGCGACCTGCACCTCGGCGACACCTTCGTGCTGCTCACCGACGGTGTGCACGGCAAGCTGGCGATGGCGCAGATCCAGGCCCTCGCCGCGCAGGGCACGGCGCAGCAGGCCAGCGCGGCAATCGTGCGGGCGGCGCTTGCCGCGGGCACCCAGGACAACGCCACGGCCCTCGTGGTGCGCGTGCAGGGTCTGGCTCGGGCGCGGCTCGAAGACGCGGTTTTGAGCAGCCGCCAGCTGCCGGTGCCGCGCCGGTTGCGCGTCGGCGAAAGCATCGACGGCTTTGTCGTCACGGCGCTGGTGGCCGACACCGGCGTGCACCTGCTCTACCAGGTGCGGGACCCGGCCAGCGGCGCGCTCAAGGCCTTGAAGACCCTGCACCCCTCACGCGCCAGCGATCCGCAGGAACGCGTGATGCTCGCGCACGAGGCCTGGTTGAGCGAACGTGTCAGCGACCGCGGCGCACCCGGCTTCGTGCGCCTGAACCCGGTGCCCGACGCGACCGAGTTTTACCTGCTCTACGACTGGCACAGCGGGCAGACGCTGGAGCAGTTGTTCGCGCGCCGCGCTGCGCGTGGGCTGGCCGTGGCCGACGTGGTGGCGTGGGCAATGGCCGCCACGCGCGCGCTCGGCCGGCTGCACCGCCTGGGCGTGATCCACCGTGACCTGAAGCCGGGCAACCTGCACCTCGGTGAAGACGGCCAGCTGCGCCTGCTCGACCTCGGCGTGGCGCTGTCGGGCAACGAGACGGCCGAACAACGCGTCCTGCACGCCGGCACCCCCAGCTACATGAACCCCGAGCTGTGGGACGGCGCGCGTGCCGATGCGCGCAGCGACCTGTTCGCCCTCGGCGTCACGATGTACCAGCTGCTGACCGGGCATCTGCCTTACGGCGAGATCGAGCCTTACCAGACGATGCGCTATCGGCGCGACGCCAAGCCGCTGTCCAGGCTGCGGCCCGATGTGCCGATCTGGCTCGATCACCTGGTGCTGAAGGCGGTGGCGCGCGACCCGAAGCTGCGCTTCGAGACGGCCGAAGAGCTGATGCTCGCGCTGCAACGAGGCGCCTCGCGCCCGGTCTCGGCCCCGGTCGCGACGCCGATGCTGCAGCGCGACCCGACAGCGCTGTGGAAGATCGCGCTGGCCGGGTCGGTGCTGTTCAATCTGCTGCTGGTGTACTGGCTGCTGTTCCTGCCGCGCTGAGCGGCGGCCCTTTTTGTCTACGGCCGCGCTCGCGCGTTTAACTTTGTGTCCGCAAAGTTAGCCTCCGACGAAAGGCCGCGCTGAGCTGCTCCTTTTGTCTATGGCCGCGCTCGCGCGCTTAACTTTGCGTCTCCAAAGTTAGCCTCCGACGAAAGGGAGGCCGTGCCTTTGGCGCGACCTCCCTTTTCAGCCCAGGTGCGGGTCCAGCGAATTTGCACCCGGCGCAGCATCAGCAGCATCAGCGCTGCCAGCACCGCGAACGCGACGAAGCCCCACAGGTAGGTGCCGAAGAGCTGCTTCGACTGGCCCATCGCATTCGGAATGAAACCACCGCCGAGCGCGCCGATCTCGCCGATCATCGAGCCGGCCACGGCGGTCGACATCGGCCAGCGCAAGGGCACCAGCTGGAACAACGCCCCGTTGCCAGCGCCGAGCGCGGCGAAGCAAAGCATGAAGAGCAGCGTCGTCACCACCACAGACTGCCCGGCCAGCCCGCACAGTACGAGCGTGACGATGACCAGGATCAGCACGCTGCTCAGCGTGTTGATGCCACCGATGCGGTCCGACACATAACCGCCCACCACTCGCACCGCCGAGCCCATCAGCGTGGCCAGCATCGTGAGCTGGCCGGCCTCGATCTTGGTGACCTTGAACTGGTCGTAGAAGTAGGTCGGCAGAAAACTCGCCAGGCCAATGAAACCGCCGAAAGTGATGACGTAGATCAGGCTGAAAGCCCAGCCGTCTTTTTCGAACAGGCAGGACACGTGCTCGCGGAAGCTCTGGTGCTCTTCGCGGTCGGGCGGTTCCTTGGCACAGAACCACATCACCAGCATCGGCAGCACCATCGTGGCCGCCGCCAGGCCGTAGACCGTCGTCCAGCCGTATTTCATCGCCAGCGGCGGCGCGAACAGCACGGCCAGCACAGTGCCCGAGTTTCCGGCGCCGGCGATGCCCATCGCCAAGCCCTTGTACTTGGGCGGGAACCAGCCGGAACCGAGCGACAGAGCCACGCCGAAGCTGCCACCGGCGATGCCGAGCAGCACGCCCATCGCGAGCACGGTGTTGTGGCTATCGACGAACTTGAAGCCGTAGATCAGCGCGATCACGATCAGGCCCATCTCGACCATCGCTGCGTTCTTGCGCCCGATGTACTGCGACAGCACGCCGAGCGGGAAGCGCATCAGCGCGCCGGCGATGATCGGCACCGACACCATGAAGCCCTTTTGCGCCGCGTCGAGGCCAAACGCCTCGCCGATGAAGGGCGCCATCGCACCGTTCAGGACCCAGATGGCGAAAGTGAAATCGAAATACAGGAACGCCGCGAACAGTGTCGGCGGGTGACCCGCCTTCAGGAATGTCTTAAAACTCGCCATCAGCTTCTCCACGAACGCGCAGACCTCAACCTTGAGGCCGGCACCGCTCTGTGGAACAAATGCGAAACCCGTGCCAGGGTGCGTCGCCAAAGGGCTGGCGATAAGGGGTCAGAGCACCGTTTTCGGGCGGTTGACGACGCGTTCGGCGCCGCGCTGGCGGCAGCTGCGGGAAAATGCGTGTGAACATTTCATCAAATTAGGGGGTTACAGTTCGTTTTTCTTGTGCTGCGCTTGCCAAGCGCGGTGCCCCAGACCAAGATCAAAACAGCGGTGTCGTGGGCACCGCCTTGCTGCCCAAAATGTGGAGTTCATGATCGAGTCGACTAGATCCACATCGTTGGCGCGCACCGATCTGGCGCGCCAGCTTTCTGCAGCAATAGGCGCCGACCCGGCCGCGCTGGGCGGGGTGCTGTTCGAGCTGCTCGAGCGCGTCGATGTGCTGCTCGCCATCAAGGACGCTGCGAACGGGCGCTACTTGCACGTCAACAAACGCATGGCCGAGTTGCTTGAGCGCCCGGCCCACGAGCTGGTCGGCCTGACCGACGCCGAGTTGCTTCCACCCGGGCCCGCGGCGGCGTTTCGCAGTGCCGAACAGGCCGCGCTGGCCCAGGCCACGCCCACACTGAGCGAGCACCGGCTCGAAAGCCGCGGCGTCAAGCGCGAGTTCACCGTCACCCGGGTCGTCGTGCCTCGTTCCGACGGCGCGGCGGCGTCGCATCTTCTGTCGGTATGGGTCGAAAACACAGCGGCCCACCAGCGCGAACAACAACTGGCGCAAGCGCTCGCGCAGATCGAGGCGCAGCAACTGGCCGCCGAACAACTGCGCGGCGAAACCCAGGACCAGTCGCTGCGCGATGGCGCGACGGGTCTGTACCTGCGCGTGCACTTCGACGACCAGCTGCGCCGCGAGGTCGACCTGTCGTCGCGCGAGCACCGCGAGTTCGCGCTCGTGTCGATCGCGCTCGACCCTCTGTCCGATACGGTGCTTGCGCTCGGCGGCGAAGCCCGCACCCGCGTGCTCGAAGCGCTGGGCCGGCTGTTGCGTGGCAACACACGGGCAATGGACGCTTCCTGCCGGCTCGACGAAGACCGCTTCGCGGTTCTGCTCTCGGGTGTCGGCCTGGCCACCGCGCACTCGCGCATGGAAGGCCTGCGCCGCCAGTGCGCCACCCAGATCGTGGTGCTCGACGGGCGCGATCTCGGCTTCACGGTGTCGATGGGTGTCGCGAGCTTCCCTCACACCGCGCACACCGAAGACGAGTTGATGGGCGCGGCCGAACTGGCGCTGGCCGAAGCGCGCAAGCGCGGCGGCAACCACGTCGCGCTGGCGAGCATCCGCTTCGAGCTCGGCGCGGCCTGACCGCGTGCCCAGACCAGCAGTCAGCCGTTGAACGCCTTGTAGACCATGTAGCCGGCGAGTGCGTACAGGAGCACCGCGAAGGCCCGCTGCAGTTGTTCAACGTTCAGCCGGTGCGCGGCACGGGCGCCCAGAGGCGCCGTGAGCACGCTGGCGGCGGCGATCGTCAGCAATGCGGGCACGTAGATGAACCCGAGCGTGCCGGCCGGCATGTCGGGCAGGGACCAGCCCGCCACGATGTAGCCCACGGTGCCACCCAAGGCGATCGGCATGCCGAGCGCGGCCGACGTGGCGACCGCGTTGTGGATCGGCACGTTGCGCGCGGTCATGAACGGCACCGACACAAAGGCGCCACCGGCGCCCACCAGCGCCGAGAGCACGCCGATCACGCCGCCGGCGCCGAGCATGCCGGCCGTGCCGGGCAACTGGCGCGCCGGCTTGGGTGCTTTCTTCAGGAAGGTGCGGGTGGCCGAAGAGCTGATGAACACGGCGAACAGCAATGCGAGAACCTGCGCGGGCAGGGCTTTCGCGATCTGCGCGCCGATCAGCGAGCCGACGACGATGCCGGGTGCGAGCAGCCGTGCCACGTCCCAACGTACCGCGCCGCGCTGATGGTGTGCGCGCACCGAAGAGATCGACGTGAACAGAATCGTCGCGAGCGAGGTGGCCACCGCCATCTTGACCACGTATTGCGGCGCGACCGCCTTCGACGAGAGCAGCAACGTCACGAAGGGCACCATCAGCATGCCGCCGCCGATGCCGAGCAGGCCGGCGAGATAGCCGGTGATCGAACCCAGCAACAACAACTCGACGATGATCTGCCAACCCAGCCCCGAGCCCTCGGTGAAAAAACTCATCCGGGCCCCAGCATCGCGAGCACGGCGGCCCATTCTTCGGCCGTGACCGGTGTGATCGAGAGTCGATTGCCACGCCGCAGCACCTGCATCGTCGCGAGCTCCGGCGCCAGGCGCATTTCGGTCAGAGGCAGCAGGCGTGTCTTGCGCAGCAGCTTCACGTCGACATGCACCCAGCGTGGTGCGGCGTGCCCCGAGCGCGGGTCGAAGTAGGGGCTGCGTGGCAGAAACTGGGTTTCATCGGGGTAGGCGGCGCTGGCGACAGATGCGAGGCCGGCGACGCCAGGTTCGGGGCAACTCGAGTGGTAGAACAACACGCCATCGCCGACCTTCATGTCGTCGCGCATGAAATTGCGCGACTGGTAGTTGCGCACCCCGACCCAGGGCACGGTTTGCGCCGGCGCCTCGGCAAGATCGTCGATCGAGCACTCGGAGGGCTCGCTCTTCATCAGCCAGTACATCGTTGCCCCCTGCTGCGAGCGCGTGCTTCGCGCTGCGGCACTTTTGCGTTTCTTCGAATAAGGTGTCCGCCGCGAACCGTGAGCCGCATTCCTGAACCCAGGCAGTTCAGGTGGGCGAGGTCAGCCGGGCTTCGGGTTCATCTGACGCGAGACGATCACACCAACCGAGCGATGTTCCAAGCCCTTGCTC
>JAYVTD010000465.1:0-2752 GCA_043774765.1 Rhizobacter sp.
CCGCTCGACGCGTTCGCGCGCTGCTGGGTGCAGGAGGGCACGCTGCTGCAGGCGATCGAAGCCGCG
Source organism: Rhizobacter sp. (assembly GCA_043774765.1). GTDB lineage: Bacteria > Pseudomonadota > Gammaproteobacteria > Burkholderiales > Burkholderiaceae_C > LMDS01. The sequence continues at coordinate 67 of JAYVTD010000465.1, forward strand.
CTCACCGGCGAACGGCGCGCGCTGATGGGCCGCCTGCGCGCGGCCTGGGAAGCGCAGCGGCTGGCGACGTTCGAGGCTTCGGTGGCCTCGATCGCCGGCAGCCTCGCGCGGCTGGCTGCAGCCTTCGAAGTGGTGCCCGATGCCGGCAGCCTGCGTTCGCGCTTGCGCAGCGTCGGTGCTGCGATCGGTGTCGGTTCTTCCGACGATTCGCCCGCAGCGTCGGCGCAGAAAAAGCTCGCTGAGCGCATGGCCGAAGAAGTGCGACGCAACACGCTGCAACTGATCCGCCTTCACGGCCTGGGGGGTCAGGTGCAAGCAGAGATCCTGACTCGCCTGGCCACCCACTTCGAGACCCGCCTGCGGCTCGACGAAGGCAAGGCGGCCGTCTGGGGCGGCCTCGTCACCGGCGCGATCGCAGGTTTGAAAGCCGACATCCTGAGCGGCGGGTTGACGCTCGGCGGCGGCCTGATCGCCGGCGGTCTGCTCGGCGCGCTCGGCGCGGCCGGCCTGGCGCGTTGCGTGAACCTGGTGCGTGGCACCGAGCAGTCGTGGCTGGCCTGGAACGCCGAGTCGCTGGATGCGATGGTCGACGCCGCGCTGCTGCGTTACCTGACCGTCGCGCACTTCGGCCGTGGCCGCGGCGACTGGGTCGAAGGCGAGTCGCCGCCGCACTGGAAAGACACGACGCGCGAGGCGCTGGCGCCGCACCGCGACACGCTGGCGGCGCTGTGGGCCGGCCGCGACGCACGCAGTGACGACGCCGCGGAGTCGGCTCGCCTGTCGGCCGCGCTGGCGCTGGTCATTCGCGGTGCTGCCGCCACGGCATTGCAGCTGCTCTATCCAGGCGCCCAAGCGCTGACCGAACGCGCTGCGCTTCGGGAAAGTGCGCAGGGCGAGCGCAGTGCTTCGCAGTAGCCTTGGGGCATGACCTCGCAGCCCCACACCATCGATTTCTATTTCGACTTCTCGTCGCCGTACTCTTACATCGCTTCCGAGTGGGTCGAAGCGCTGGCGGCGCGGCATGGGCGCACGGTGTCTTGGCGCGCGATCCTGCTCGGTGCCACCTTCCAGGCCGCCGAGTTGAAAAGCCCGGTGTCGTACCCACTCAAGCGCGAATACTCGTTCATCGACTTCGAACGCTCGGCGCGTTTCGCCGGCGTGCCGCTGAAGATGCCCGAGAAATTCCCGATTGCCACGCAGAACGCGGCGCGCATCTTCTGGTGGCTGAACAGCAATGACGAAGCGCGCGCCAGCGCCTGGGCCCGGCACTGCCTGCGCGCCTACTTCGCGCGCGGTGTCGACCTGAGCGACCCGTCGGCGCTGCGCGGCCTGTGCGAAGAATTCGGCCTCGACGGGGCGCAGGCGCAAGACATCTGCGGCGACCCGGCCTGGAAGGCCGCGCTCAAGGCCGCCAACGATGCGGCCATTGCGCACGGTGTGTTCGGCGCGCCGTTTTTCATCATCGACGGCGAGCCGTTCTGGGGCAACGACCGGCGCGCGCAGATCGAACGCTGGCTGGAGAAGGGGCCGTTCTGACGGCACCCCGGCCGCGGGTTCGCTGCCCACCCTACAATTGACGTATACGTCAACTTGGCCTGCCACCGCACTCACGTGGCGAGGCCGTGCCAACGAAAGCCCGCATGCCCGCACTCGCCTCCAGGCTCAGCCCGCGTTCCGAAGACTTCAAGGCCAACGCGGCGGCGATGCGCGCGCTGGTCACCGACCTGAACGCCAAACTCGCGCAGATCGTGCAGGGCGGCGGCGAAGCGGCCCGCGCCAAGCACCTGGCGCGTGGCAAGCTGCTGCCACGCGAGCGGGTCGAGATGCTGCTCGACCCCGACACGCCCTTCCTCGAAGTGGCACCTCTCGCCGCGCTCGACATGTACAAGGGCGACGCGCCCGGTGCCGGGCTGATCGCCGGCATCGGCCGGGTCAGCGGCGTCGACTGCATGATCGTCTGCAACGACGCCACCGTGAAGGGCGGCACCTACTACCCGATGACGGTGAAAAAACACCTGCGCGCGCAGGAGATCGCGGCGCAAAACCGGCTGCCGTGCATCTACCTCGTCGACAGCGGCGGCGCCAACCTGCCGAACCAGGACGACGTGTTCCCTGACCGCGAACACTTCGGCCGCATCTTCTTCAACCAGGCCAACATGAGCGCGCAGGGCATTCCGCAGATCGCGGTCGTGATGGGCTCGTGCACGGCCGGTGGCGCCTACATGCCGGCGATGAGCGACGAGTCGATCATCGTGAAGAACCAGGGCACGATCTTTCTGGCCGGCCCGCCGCTCGTGAAGGCCGCCATCGGCGAGATCGTCAGCGCCGAAGACCTGGGCGGGGGCGACGTGCACACGCGCCTGTCGGGCGTGGCCGACCACCTGGCGCAGAACGACACGCACGCGCTGGCGATCGCACGCGCGTCGGTCGCGAACCTGAACTGGCGCAAGGCGCACGAGCAGCGGCTGGTGCAGCCGCGCGAGCCGCTGTTCGATGCGAGCGAACTGCACGGCGTGATCCCGGTCGACACCAAGAAACCGTACGACGTGCACGAGATCATCGCGCGCATCGTCGATGCGTCGGAGTTCGACGAGTTCAAGGCACGCTACGGCAACACGCTGATCACCGGCTTCGCGCACATCGAAGGCATGCCGGTGGGCATCATCGCCAACAACGGCGTGCTGTT
>JAYVTD010000466.1:0-2076 GCA_043774765.1 Rhizobacter sp.
CACGTCGGCTCGCAGGCCGATGGCCTGAAGACGACAGCCGTGAAAGACGGCGACCACTACGTGCTGAACGGCGTGAAGCAGTTCATCACCAGCGGCAAAAACGGCGACGTGGCGATCGTGATGGCGGTGACCGACAAGGCCGCCGGCAAAAAAGGCATCAGCGCATTCATCGTGCCGACCGCCACGCCCGGCTACAGCGTCGCGCGCGTCGAAGACAAGATGGGGCAGCACGCCAGCGACACGGCGCAGATCCTGTTCGAGAATTGCCGCATTCCGGCCGCGAACCTGCTCGGCGAAGAAGGGCAGGGGCTGAAGATCGCGCTCTCGGGGCTGGAAGGTGGGCGCATCGGCATCGCGTCGCAAAGCATCGGCATGGCCCGGGCGGCGTTCGAGGCGGCGCTGAAGTATTCGAAGGAACGCGTGGCTTTTGGCAAACCGATCTTCGAGCACCAGGCGCTGCAGTTTCGGCTCGGCGAGATGGCCACGCAAATCGAGGCGGCGCGCCAGTTGACGCACCACGCGGCGAGCTTGAAAGGCGCCGGCGTGCCGTGCCTGAAAGAAGCCGCGATGGCCAAGCTCTTCGCCAGCGAGATGGCAGAGAAAGTGTGCAGCGCGGCGATCCAGGTGTTCGGCGGTTACGGTTACGTGAGCGACTTCCCCGTGGAGCGCATCTACCGCGACGTGCGCGTGTGCCAGATCTACGAAGGCACGAGCGACGTGCAGAAAATCCTGATCGGGCGGGCCCTGGCGTGAGCAAGCATTTCGATGCAGGGCAGATCAAGGCGCTGGTGTTCGACATCTTCGGCACGGTGGTCGACTGGCGCGCGTCCATCATTCGCGAAGGGCAAAAGCTCTCCGCCGAGCTGGGTTTGCCGGTCGACTGGCCGGCCTTCGCCGACGCCTGGCGCGCCGGTTACCAACCCGCGATGCAGCGGGCTCGCACGGGCGAGATCGCATGGACCAACATCGATGGCCTGCACCGCGTGATTCTCGATGAACTGCTGCCACGCTTCGGCTTGACCAGCCTGACTGAGCCGCAGCGTGAGCACCTGAACCGCGCCTGGCACCGGCTCGACCCGTGGCCGGATTCGGTCGCCGGCTTGCGGCGCCTGAAAAAGCGCTTCGTGATCTCGACGCTGTCGAACGGCAATGTCGCCCTGCTCGTGAACATGGCAAAACACGGGCGGCTGCCGTGGGATTGCGTGCTCTCGGCCGAGATCATCCAGAAATACAAACCCGACCCCGAGGTCTACCAGATGGCGGCGAGCCTGCTCGGCTTCGCGCATGAACAGGTGCTGATGGTGGCCGCGCACCCGAGCGACCTGCGCGGCGCACAGCGCGCCGGCCTGCGCACGGCCTACGTGCCGCGGCCGCTCGAACACGGGCCGGGCGGTTGGGTCGAGCCGGTCGGTGACGCGGTGTTCGATCTGGTCGTGCCCGATTTCAACGAACTCGCGGGTTCACTCGGTGTTTGATCGCCTCGCACGAGGGCGCCTGACCGCCGCATGCCGGCGATGAACGAAGCCGCAGCGCGCGAAGTGCTCCTGCTGCAGGCCTTCGAGAGCGTGAGCCCTGCCAGCCCGAGCTGGACCGACGAAGACCGTGGCTGGGCTACCAAGCTCGCGTTGCAAGGCGGCGCCGCGCAGGCCGATGCAGCGGCGTTCATCGAAGCCCGCGCGCACCACGCGATGCAGCGTCTCGCGGCGCGCGAGCCGGCTGCCGCACGCTGGCTCCGTCTGCGCTTGTGGCACAGCCGCTGGCCGCTCTGGGCCGCGCTGGTCGCAGCCCTCGTCGGTGTGTTGGCCGACAGCATCGGCAGCAGCCAGCGCATCAACCTGCTCGCCCTGCCGCTGTGGGGCGTGCTGCTGTGGAACCTCGTCGTCTACGCGCTGCTGGTCGCCCACGCGGCCCTCGGCCTGACCCGACCGAACGGCCCGCGGCCGCCCGGCCCGATCCTGCGGCTGGTGCAGCGTGGCTTGCGCTGGGGCCGGGAACTGCCGGCGAGCTTGGCGTCGGGCGGCAGCGAAAAAGCCTTGCAGTCGTTCGCGACCCAGTGGCTGCGTGTCAGTGCGTCGC
>JAYVTD010000467.1:0-2236 GCA_043774765.1 Rhizobacter sp.
CTCCCCGTACATGGCGGGGAGAGCCTCCGTGCGCTGCTGGCCAGCGACGAGATCGACGCGGTCGTGCCGGTGCTGTTGCAACGCTCGGCGCTCGACGCGGGTGTGGCGGACGCGGTCATCGCCGAGATGCAGCGCGCCGCAGAACAGGGCCGGGCCAAGCCGGTGCATGTTTGCTGGGCCGCCCCGGTCGAGGGCGAACCGCTGCGCCGCAAGTTGCTCGCTGCGGGCTTGCCGTGCCATGACTGGGCCGCGCGAACCGCGCGCGTGCTCGCGCGTTGCCGGGCCAGCACACCCGATCTGCCGCCGCCACGAGGCGCTGTGCTGGCGCCGCCGAACGATGTCCCGGTCGATGGCTGGCTCGAGCCCGACCAGGTGTTTCGCCTGCTGGCCGGGTGGGGGCTGCCGGTCGCGCCCTGGCGCATCGCCGCCGACGCTGAAGCGGCCGCATCTGCCGCACAGACGCTCGGATTTCCCTGCGTCCTGAAGGCGATCCGCCCCGGCCTTGTCCACAAGACGGAGGCCGGAGCGGTGCAGCTCGGGCTGGCCGATGCGGCGGCTGTGCGCAAGGCCTTTGCCGCATTCGAGCGCACGCTCGGCCCGGGTTCGGCGCTGGTCCAGGCGCAGGCCCCGCGCGGCGTGGAGTTGGTGCTCGGCGCGGTACGCGACCCAACGTTCGGACCGCTGGTGATGTGCGGGCTCGGCGGCATCTGGGCTGAGGCGCTGGCCGATGTGGCGGTGCGACTGGCACCGATCGGCCCGGTCGAGGCGCGCGGCGCGCTCGACGACTTGCGCGGGCGCGCGGTGCTCGATGGCTTGCGCGGCGCACCAAGGGTGGACATCGAATCCCTGGGGCAACTCATCGCCACGCTCTCGGCATTCGTCGCGCGCGCGCCCTGGTGCCTGGAGCTGGATCTCAACCCGCTGCTCGCGAGCGGGAATCATTTCGTCATCGTTGATGCGCGCATGCGCGCAGAGAGGCAGGAGTCATGAATACCACCGTCCAATCCGCCGTCCCTCTAGACACGCAGACCGAGATCGCGGCATGCATCAAACGCGCGCGGACCGCCCAGCAGGTGATCGCGCACTACTCGCAGGAGCAGGTCGATGCGCTGGTGCTCGCTGTCGGCTGGAGCGTCGTGAACAACAAGGAAGCACTGGCGCGCGCCGCAGTGGACGAAGGCGGCTTCGGCAACTACGAATCGAAGGTGATGAAGATTCGCAACCGCGTCACCGGCACGATTCGCGACATGCAAGGCTGCAAGACCGTGGGCGTGGTCGAGGAACTGCCGGACAAGGGCATTGTCAAGATCGCCAAGCCGGTGGGCGTGATCGCGGCGCTGATTCCGAACACCGGTCCGGACGCAACGCCGCCAGTGAATGCGCTGGCCGCGCTGAAGGGCCGCAACGCGATCATCATCGCGCCGCATCCGCGCACCGCCCACACCTCGGCACTGGCGGTGCAGCTGATGCGGCAGGGGTGTGAGCAGGTCGGCGCGCCGCCGGACCTGATCCAGATCATCGATCGACCGTCGATCAGCAAGACCGGCGAGCTGATGAAGCAGGCCGACCTGGTGGTGGCCACCGGGGGCGAGGCGATGGTCAAGGCCGCCTACAGCTCGGGCACGCCAGCCTTCGGCGTCGGGGTCGGCAACGGGGTGCACATCGTCGATGAAACCGGCGATCTCGACGATGCGGCAGCGATGATCGCGCGCGCCAAGGTCTTCGACTTCGCGACCAGCTGCCTCGCCGACAACGCACTGGTTGCGCACGACACCATCTACCGCCCGCTACTCGACAAGCTCGTGGCGCGGGGCGGCCACCTGCTGAACGCCGCCGAGAAGGCCAGGCTGCAGACCGTGATGTGGCCGGCGCCGGGCCAGCACATTCCTGCGCTCGACGTAGTCGCCAAGTCGGCGGCGCACATTGCCGCGCTCGCCGGCATCGACCTGCCCGAGGGCCGCGGTTTCCTCATCGTCGAGGAGACAGGTGCTGGGCCCGAGCACCCGTTCTCGGGCGAAAAGTTGTCGGTGGTTCTTGCGCTGTATCGCTACTCAGGTTCGATCGACGGCGCGATCAATCTCGTCAACGCAATCACCGACTACCAGGGGTTGGGTCATACCTGCGGCATTCACACGAGCAACGATGCGAACGTCCACGCATTGGCGATGCGCACACGCACTGCGCGCGTGATGGTCAACCAGGACCTGAATGAAGGGGCAGGCAGCCCGCGCAACGG
>JAYVTD010000468.1:0-4254 GCA_043774765.1 Rhizobacter sp.
GTTCTTGAGCTTGAGCTGGCCGAAATAAGCGGTGAGGCCGGCGTTCACGTAGCCGCCGCCGAAGAGCGTGTCACGCGCTTCCCAGGTGAAGCCGAACGAAGCGGCGTTGACGCGCTTGTCGCTGTCCTGACCGACCGCTTCGGTCTTGTCCTTGAGCGCCTTGGTCTCGAGCGCTCCACGCAGGAACAGGTTGCGGCCGCGGCTGCGCAGCAGCGGGTACACGGCCGACAGGTCGAACACCTGCGCGGTGCCGGTGGCGCCGAGTGCGGCGAACTGCGCGCCGAGCTCGTAGCCGACCCGGCTGACGCCGGCTCCGAGGCGCAGGCCGTCGGCACCCAGCGGCGCTTCGTACGACAGGCGGCCGAAGGTCTGGTGTGCGCCGCTACTGCTCATCAAACGCGCGTCGAGGTTGTCGCCGATGCCGAACGGGCTGGCGTAGCGCAGCGTTGCCGACAGGCGTTCGCGGCCAGAAGCAGCGGTGCCGTAGTTGTCGCCCTCGAGCGAGGCCTGCCAGCGCTTTTCGGCCGCCGACACTTCGACCACGAGGTCGGTGGTGCCGGTTTCGGCGCCTTGCTCCAGCCCAGCCTGCACTTTCAGGCTCGGCAGGTCGGAAAGCAGCAGCATCGTGCGCTCATAGCTCGCGTGCTGCAACGCGGCGCCAGGTGTGAGGTGCGCCAAGATGGCGCGCACACGCTCTTCGTTGGTCGGCGCATCGGCCGCGACCTTCAGTTGCACCTTGCCGAGCCGGCCTTCGAGCACGCTGATCTCGGCCTGGCCGTCTTCGATTCTCTGCTGCGGCACGATCGCCTGCGCCAGGAAATAGCCGCGCGTGCGGTATTCGAGCGTCACGAGTTCGGCGAGCTTTTCCAGGTCGGCGAGGGTCACGCGGCGGCCGATGTAGGCTGCAGCCAGCGTGCTGACCTTGCTGTCCTGCATCTCGGTCATGCCGCGGTAGACGATGCCCTTGAGCACGAACTCGGCGCTCTTTTCGGCCGGCTTGGGCGGCGCAGCCGCAGGCGTGGTCTGCGCCTGGGCGCTGGCGCAAGCGCACAACACCGCCGCGGCCAGTGCGCTCAGGGCGCGGCGGTGGGCGGGGCGGACGACGTGACGAATGTGGGCTGCGGGCATGGTCTTATCGTTCAAGGGTCAGACGCCAGTTGCCGATCAGATTGAACGGCGCCCAGAAGAACGGGTGCGCCAGCTTCGGCGTCTTCAGCACCGCGAGCTGGCCGCTCTGCATCGCGCTCTGCAGGTCGGCGCCCTGGCTCAGGCGCTGGTAGACGGTGTCCATCAGCAGCGCGGTGGCGTCGTCGGCCACCGGCCACAGCGAGGCGATCATCGACTCGGCGCCGGCCGACAGGAACGAGCGCGGGAAACCCAGCACCTCGTCGCCGCTGGCGATGCGCCCGAGCGCCGATTCGCAGGCCGAGAGCGTGACCAGCGCCACCTTCGACAGGTCGAGCGTCAGCACCTCGCTGGCATCGAGAAAACTCTGGCGCTGGTTTTCGTTGGCGAGCAGGATGCGCGAGCGCAGCGGGTCGATCAGGTCGGCTTCGGCGTGCGCCGCCACGTGCAATACGCGGGCGTCGGACGCCACCTGCTTGAAGCGTGTCTTGGTCGCCTCGGCGCCCATGTAGCTGGTGGTGCTCTTGAAGGTCCTGGCGAGCTGGCCGACTTCGCGGTCGGCGCCCGGCAGGTCGTAGCGGGCTTCGATCTTCGGGTTGCCGAAGGCCACCACCTGCGCCGGCGTGTTCGACTTACGCGCCACCAGCTGCGCAGCGATGCTCATCGACGGCACCGAGGCGATGCGGTGGCGCTCGATCAGGTACTGGCCGTTGACGCGCAAGGCCTGGAACGGCAGGTAGTGCAGCGGGCCGTGCGGCACGACGACGAGCCGCTCGCCGCCGGCCAGACCGAGCGGCCCGATCAGCTGCGCGCCGAGCTTGTCGGCCAGCGTGAGCGCGGCGCGCCGACCTTCGGTGATCGACTGGCGCAACTCGTCGACCGCGCTGGCCAGCTCGGCCCGGCCGAGCGGAATCGTGAAGGCACGCACCGCGTCACGCGAGACCACCCAGACGGCGAGCCGGTCGTTCAGCGAGTGGAACTGCACGACACGTTCATCGGCGGCAAGCAGCGCCTGCAGCGTGCTGGCGTTGACCGCGCTCAGCGCCGACTGCGCCACCGGCGCGCGGCCGCGCACCGCATCGAGGAACGCGCGGGCGCGGCTCTTTTCGCTGATGTCGAGCGCGCGCGCCGCGTCGCCCAGGTCGAGCGACAGGCCGATGGCACGCTCGAACAAGGTCTGCAGGTCGGAGAACAGGCCGAGCTTGACCTCTTCGCTGCGGAACTGCGCGCGCACCGTGTCGAGGCTGTCGAGCGCCTGCAGCAAGGCGTCGGAAGCGGCGCGTTTGTCGCCCAGCGCAAGCTGCGCGTTGGCCACGCCCTCGAGCGCCCACAGGCGGTGGTAGGGCGAGTCGAACCCGGCGTTGCGCGCCGCCAGCGCCTGGTACGCGGCCAGCGCTTCGGGCGCGCGGCCTTCGGCCAGCAGCAGGCGCGCCTGCGAGCGCTCGAGCTGGGCACGCAGGGCCTGGTTGTTGTCGACCAGGGCCACACTGTCGAGCACGCTGCGGGCGCGTTTCACGTCGCCCGAATCGAGCAATGCATTGGCGAGAGACCCCATCACGAGCGGCCTGAACCGCTCGGAACTCTCGGCCGCGGCACGCTCGTAGCTGGCGATGGCGGCTGGGAAGTTGCGCCGCCGCGCCTGCACGTCGCCGATGATCTTGTAGGCCGGACCGACCACGACCTTCGGGTCCTTGGCCTGGTGGGTGAGCGACTGGCGCGCGAACAGCTCGGCCTTGTCGAGGTCGCCGCCATAGCTCATCACGATCGCCAGGTCGCGCTTGGCCAGGGCCAGCAGGTCTTCGTTGCTGCTGTCGAGCGCGAGGTGCAAGGCCTTCGACGCGGCGCGCAGGCTCTGCCTGAACTCGCCGGCCTCGGCCAGCGACACGGCCTGGCTGCAGTACTGGTAGCCGGTCAGCTTGATCGGCTCGGCGGCGTAGAGCGCTGCGCCTTCGGCGGCGAAACCGAGGATGGTGTCGGCGTCTTGCAGGCGCGCCTTGCTGAGCTGCACCATCGAACGCTCGACGTCGGCGAACTGGGTCTGGGCCATGACCCACGAACTCATCGCCAGCAGAATCAACGGCGCCAGACAGAGGGCAACTTTCGGAACGAACCTCAGTGCAAACACGCGGCCTCCTCAGGGTAGCGACGGACTCTAGGAGCGCGGGCAGGGCCAGTCCAATGACTTTAGTTAGGGCAAATCCGCGCCCGAATCCCGTTGCCCGGGCCAGGCCCGACACGGTGTGCGTGCGCTGTCACAAGCCCCCCTAACTTGAAGTTGAATGTGCCCGGATTGGTGCTTGTCGCCCAGCGACCACCACCCCCGAACAATCGACGTTTCACGCCGGGTGGCTGTGCCAGAATGCGGCGCGATCAGCACCTGAAGGCCCGTCATGTCAGTGATGAACCCCGCTCCGGCAGACAGTTCGACCCCTGCGTCGGGCGGCCGGCACAAGGTGCTGCTGGTCGAAGACCACGATCTGGTGCGGCTCGGCGTGAAGGCGCTGTTCAGCGGGCCCGACTGCGCCAGCATCGACTGGATCGAAGCCTCCACGCTCGCCGATGCGCTGCGCCTGTACCGTGAACACGCGGACGTGGCGGTGGTGCTGCTCGACCTGAATCTGGCCGACTGCAAAGGCCTGCACGGCCTGTCGCAGATGCTCTCGGTGCACCCCGGCGCGCGGGTGTTGATCCTGAGCGGCACGCAAGACGAATTCGTGGTGCGGCAGGCCAAGGCGATGGGCGCGGCCGGTTACCTGCACAAGGGCGGTTCGCCCGACGCGATGCGCGAGACGCTGCGCGCGATCCTCGAGCTCGACCCGCCCAGCGGTTCGGCCCCCGCGCGGCCGGTGCAGGCGTTCCCGAAGTTCCCGTCGGCGTCGAGCTACGACCGTGTGGCCGAGCTCGGCACGCGCCACCTCGAGATCCTGGAGCTGGTGCTGTCGGGCTGCACCAACCAGGAGATCAGCAACTCGACCAGGCTCTCGCTCGGCACGGTGAAGAACTACGTTTCCACCATCCTGCTGGCGCTCGACGTCAAGTCGCGCTCGCACCTGATCAGCCTGTTCCGTTGAGCCGGTCGAGGGGACCGTGGCCCGCCAAGCTGCCGTGACGCCGGCCTTCGCCGCATGA
>JAYVTD010000469.1:0-2462 GCA_043774765.1 Rhizobacter sp.
TGCGCGTGCTGGGCAAGGGCTACGAGTGGCTGCCGGTGAACTACAGCGGCCTGAAATGAGTCAGGCCAAGGCCACCGCGGCGGCCAGGCCGGCGAGGTAGGCGTCGATGGCCTGGGTGCCCACCTTCACCAGGTTGAAGCCGGTGGGGTCGAGCATCCAGTTCTGCAGCAGGCCGTCGAGCAGCGCGTGCAGGCCCACGGCCGCGGCACGCGCCGGCATGCGACGCGACAGTTCGCCGCGCTTGATCGCCTGCTTCAGCGTGCGCTCCACGTCGGCGAGGCAGCCGTTGCGAATGCTCAGGTGGCGCTCGCGCACCGCGTCCATCTCGCCGATGTACTCGACCTTGTGCGTGGCGATGCCGAACACCCGCTTCATCTGCGGGTCGGCGACGACCTGGCGCAGCACGGCGACGAAACCGTCGCGCATCTGCGCCAGCGTCAGATTGTTATTCTCGAAGCCGCACACGCCACCGCCTTCTTCGAGCGGCATCGTCGCGCGCTCCATCATCGCGTTGAACAGGTCGGCCTTGTCCTCGAAGTGCCAGTAGATCGCACCGCGCGTGACGCCGGCAGCCTTCGCGATTTCATGCAGCGACGTGCCCGATACGCCACGCTGCTCGAACACCAGTTCGGCGGTGTCGAGGATGTGGCTGCGGGTCGCCTGGGCTTCTTGCTTGGTTCTGCGGGCCATGAGTTTGCTGCTGCGCGGCGGGGTGCTGCATACATTCAATAGTGTATGTATACTGTACTTCAATCCCCGTGCGGCAGCCGGCCGATCGCGCCTTCTGCCTCAGTCTGTTTCCACTGCTTCCCCATCTTCCCGGCGCGGCTCGCGCCCCATGCTCTGAAGGGTCTTGCATGTCAGCGTTGAAAAACGTCGTGGCGCCTGCTGTTGGTGCAGGCGCCGTTTTGGTGGTCCTCTCTTTGTTGGTGGCCTGCGGGCAACAAGCCGCCCAGGGCACAGGCCCGGGCGGTGGTGCGCCACCGCCGGCCGAAGTGGGCGTGGTCACGGTCGCGCCGAAGGCGGTGGGTCTGGCCACCGAACTGCCGGGCCGGCTCGAAGCCTCGCGCGTGGCCCAGGTGCGGGCGCGTGCCGCCGGCATCCTGCAAAAGCGACTGTTCATCGAAGGCAGCGACGTGAAAGCCGGGCAGCCGCTGTTCAGGATCGACTCCGCGCCCTACCAGGCCGCTGCCGCCAGCGCGCAGGCCGTGCTGGCGCGGGCCCAGGCCAACCTCATGCAGGCCAGCGCGCAGGCCGAGCGCTACAAGCCGCTGATGGAGGCCAACGCGATCAGCAAGCAGGACTTCATCAACGCCGTGGCCGCACAGAAAAGCGCCGAAGCCGACGTGGCTTCGGCCAGGGCCGCGGTGCAGACGGCGCAGATCAACCTCGGCTACGCATCGGTCAGCGCTCCGATCGCCGGGCGCATCGGTCGCGCGCTGGTCACCGAGGGTGCGCTGGTCGGGCAGGGCGAAGCGACCCAGCTCGCCGTGGTCCAGCAGATCAACCCGATGTACGTGAACTTCACGCAGTCCACCACCGATGTGCTGCGCCTGCGCAAGGCGATCGAGAGCGGCCAGTTCAAGCGCGCTGGCGGTGGTGCGGGCGGCGCGAGTGTGCGCATCGTGCTCGAAGACGGCAGCGACTACGGCCAGCCGGGCAAGCTGCTGTTCACCGACCTGACGGTCGACCCGACGTCGGGCCAGGTCACCTTGCGCGCTGAAGTGCCGAACGGCGCCGGCCTGCTGCTGCCCGGCATGTACGTGCGCGTGCGCCTCGAGCAGGCGCAGGCCGAAGCCGGCATCGTGGTGCCGCAGCAGGCGGTCACGCGCGGCTCGAACGGCGACAGCGTGATGGTCGTCGGTGCCGACGGCAAGGTCGCGCCGCGTCCGGTCAAGATCGGTACCTCGGTCGACGGCCAGTGGGTCGTGCTCGATGGCTTGAAAGCCGGCGAGCAGGTGATGGTCGACGGCTTCCAGAAGCTGCGGGGCAACGCGCTGGTGAAGGCCGTGCCGTGGACCGGCGCCGCTTCCGCCGTACCCGCCGGCAAGCCGGCCGCTGCGGCCAGCGCACCGGCTTCGGCCGCGTCGGCGAAGTAAGGGGCGCACGGCGATGGCCCAGTTTTTCATCGATCGACCCGTCTTCGCGTGGGTGATCGCGCTCTTCATCATGGTGCTTGGCGGCGTGGCCGTGAAGCAGCTGCCGATCGCGCAGTACCCGACCGTGGCACCGCCTTCGATCGTGCTGACCGCCGTTTACCCCGGCGCGTCGGCGCAGACGCTCGAAGACAGCGTGATCGGCGTCATCGAGCAGGAAATGAACGGCTCACCCGGCCTCATCTACATGGAGTCGGTGAGCCAGGCCAACGGCGTCGGCTCGATCACGCTGACTTTCGAATCGGGCACCGACGCGGCGCTGGCGCAGGTCGACGTGCAGAACCGCCTGAGCCGCGCTTCGCCGCG
>JAYVTD010000470.1:0-20637 GCA_043774765.1 Rhizobacter sp.
TGACCAGCCGGTGGCCGAGGAAGATCGCCTCTTCGAGGTCGTGGGTGATGAAGAAGATCGTGACCTTGTTCTTGTAGTAGATCTCCAGCAGCGCTTCGTGCATGACCGATTTGGTCAGCGAGTCGAGTGCGCGGTAGGGTTCGTCGAACAGCAGCACCTTGGGGTCGTTCATCAGCGCCCGCACGATTTCGACGCGGCGCCGCAGGCCGGACGAGACCTCGCCCGGAAAGTTGTTTTCCGTGCCGCTCAAGCCGGCGTCCGCCATCATGCTGCGGGCCTTCTCGTAGATCTCTTTTTTGCTCAGCTTGCCTTGCATCAGCGGGCCGAAGGCGACATTCTGCAAATTCGACTTCCAGGGAAAAAGCGCGCCGTTCTGAAACACGACGATGCGGTCCGACCCCGGGCTGGCGATGGGTTTCCCGGGGCCGCAAAGCAACTCGCCGTCCAGAAAAATCTTGCCGGAGGTGATGTCGTGAAAACCGGCGATCGCGTTCAGCAACGTCGTTTTGCCGCAGCCCGAGGGCCCGACGATCATGCAGATCTCACCGGCGGGAATGTCCAGCGAACAGTGGTCGACCGCCATCACGGCGGCGCCGTCGGGGTCGTAGATCTTGACCACGTCTTCGATGCGGATGGCGCCTTGCGTGGCGACCTTCTGCGAACGCATGTTTGTCATGTTTGTATCCAGCACGGCACTCATCACCGACCTCCCAACGCCAGTTCCCGCACTCGCCACTGCATCATGTAGTCACCCACCATCCGGACCAGCGCACTCGTCAGGTACCCGACCGCACCGAGCGTGACCATGCCGATCACGATCGTCGGGTAGCGCACCATCGTGTACGAGGTGTTGATCACGTAGCCGAGGCCGAACTCACCCGACACCATCTCGCCTGCCACCAGCGAGAACCACGCCACGCCGACCGAGATCTGCAGGCCGGTAAAGATGAAGGGCATCGCGCCCGGCACGATCACCTCACGGAAGACTTGCCATTTGCTCGCGCCCAGGCAATACGCCGCCCTGCTGTACGCCTCGTCGATCGACTCGACGCCGAGCATCGTGTTCAGGGCGGTGGCGAAGAACGACGCCAGGAACGTCAGGAAGATCACCGGCGTTTCGCTGCCCGTGAACATCAGGATGGCCAGCGGCACCCACGCCAGGATGGGGATCGGCCGCAAGGTCTCGAAGACCGGGAACACGTATTCGCGAAAGGTCTTCGACCACCCCAGGAACAGGCCCAGCGGCACGCCCAGCGCGGTGGCCAGGAAAAAGGCGATGGCAACCCGCCGGATGCTGACGCCTATGTGGTTGTAGTACTCGGGCGTATACACCGACAGCCCATAGACGGGATTCGGGTTGAACATCTCCTTGACCACGGCAGTCAGACCCGGCATATCGGCGAACCGGGGTAGCTTCCAGACCTGAACGGTCAGGTACCACAGACCCAGCATGATCGCGAAGCCGCTCAGCATCAAATAGGGTTTCGGGCTCTTGATCCATTGAGCCAGCCGAAATGATGTCAGCGCCCAACCGCTGCCAACGCCGTCGCCCTGCTGCGCGGCCGGCATGCCCGACGCGCCGAAATGCGGAATCCGAGCCGTCACTGAATCGGGCGCCGAGAACTCCTTCGAGATCATGGTCGCGAAGCGACTCATGATGACGTCTCCGGTCGTGGGCGACTGCTTGATCAGATCCATCAACCCCTGGCCGTTGATCAGGATCAACTCGGTGCGTTCCAGGCACGCCGTCTTCGCCAATCTGCGGCGCTGGCCCTCGAGGACCGCTGCCCAACCGAACACGTCGCCGCCGTGCATGATCTTCTCGATTTCGGCGCCGTCGTCTTGCGTCTTCAGAAGGTGCTGCACGCTTCCCGAGGAAACGATGTAGATGTCATCGGCCTCGTCGCCCCGTTCGTAAAGCACGTCGCCACGGGCATGCGAACGCCATTTCGCCAGCTTCGCGATATCGCCAAGCATTTCGTTCGACACCATTTGAAATGGCATCGCACGTCTCAAGGCGGCGCTGATTTGATCCATGCAGTTTCCTCAGTGCGAACGTGCTTGCCTGGTGCCACGAACGACCCTTCGGTCGTTGCGGCCCTGGCGCAGAGAAGCAATTGGTTTTGCAATCGCTTTCGTGATTACTTCTGCTTGAACTCGCTGTCGGCCATCGCCGCCACCTTGCCGATCGGCGTCGTCAGGCCACGCTCCTTGAGGATTGCTTGCGTGAATTCAGGCATGACGGCTTCGGAACGGAGCTTGTCGACGTTGATGCTCTTGATGGAAAACAGGAAGGTCGCCGAAGTCTCGATCTGCGCGAGGACTGCGGGTGTCACCGTGTAGGGCAGCGACAGGCGAACGGGTGCGCCACCCGCCTCTTCCGCGTACTTACCGAACATGGCCGACCACATCATCTTCTCGGTGAAACCGGTGGCCTGCTGCGCCGCCATCGCCGCCACTTCCATCGCATTCTTCGGGTCGGCCAGGTAGAGCTGGGCGTCGAGCTCCGCGTTGAGCCACGCCTTCACGATGTCGGGCCGCTGCTTGATCAGGTCAGCACGCATCGTGAGGAACGCAGCGTCACTTTCGCCGACCGTCGCCCCCGACGCGATGCGCTTGGCCAGGCCTTCTTGCACCAGGCGCGAGGCGGTCGGTTCCCAGATCACCGCCGCATCAATCTTGCCGGCCCTGAAGCCGCTCGTGATGACTTCGATGTTCTGGTTCAGCACCGCCGCGGGCGTGACGCCTTCCTTCTTGAAGGTCGCCTGGGCAAAGCGATCGGCACAACTGCCCAGCGGAATGGCCACGCGCTTGCCGTCCAGCCACTTGACGCCTTCCTTGGCAGTGCTGAACTTCGGCGCATCGGGCCGGGCAAGGAAGATGTTGCATTGATCGGTGCCAACACCCGCGGTCGCAACGATGCGGATGTCGGCAACGTCTTGCTTGGTGGTCGATACGATGGCGGGCATGTCCCCGAGGTAGCCGATGTGCTGCTTGCCGGCGAGCATGGCGTTGACGATCACGGCGCCCTGCAGTCCGATCGAGAACTCGACGGTCGAGCCCTTCGGCAGGTACTTCTCGTACATCTTCTTGCCCCGCAAGACGATGCCGGACCACGACTCGGTGTAGAACGGCTGATAGCCGACCACCAAGTTGACCGGTTCGCCCGGCTTGCCATATTCGAGATCGCCGGCCAAGGCGGTCGGGGGGGCGGCAACGGTCAGCGCGAATGCGGCCACAACGCCCGCCAACGCTGTCCGCAAACGATGCTTGCTGCAGAATGCCATGCTTGTCTCCTGTTGTGCGCCCGGGGATCCAGAACGCTTTTTTTAGAACGTCTTCTTCACTCAAAAATCTTGTCGTAGCGACGCTGCTCTCACACGAAGTCGAGAGGGTGGTGTCGGTCTACTTCTCGCCTTGCGACCTGAGGTGCTTCGTGATCAGCGTCGAGAGCTGGCGCATCACCAGGAAACCCGACGCCGGCTCATCTGCCAGTACCTTCAGAACTTCGTCGCCGCTCAGGCGCAACACGGTCGACTTTTCCATGCACGCTGCTTTGGCGATCCGTTTCGGGTGATCCTGCAGCAGCGCGGCCCAGCCGAACACCTCGCCCTTGCGCAACATGAAACCGGCCAGGCTGGTGCGGTCGCCGCGCCCGATGTTGAATTCCACCCGCCCGGACTCGAGGATGTACAGGTCGTCGACCGGATCGCCCACGCTGTAGAGCGTGGTGAGGCTGTCGTGCACCTCGCGGCGGGCCAGCGCGTCGAGCCGCTCGAGCGCGGTGTTCGAGATGCCCTTGAACAACTCGGAGACTTTCAGCGCGCTCGATTGCAGCACGAAGATCTCGCCGTCCTGCTGTTCGATCTGGTAGCGCTCCAGCGGCGCCTCGGCCAGGCCGACCGGCTCGCCGGTCGTGATGTCCCACTGCCACAGGTGCTGGTGGCAGGTCAGCGTCGCGCCGTCGAAGAAGCCCTCGTCGAGGCACACATCCTGGTGCGGGCATACGCCCTGGTAACCGTAGTACGCGTCTCCAGCATTCGCAATCAATACTTTGACACCGATCGAGGTGTCATAGCTCTTCATCCCGTTCGACGGAATGTCGCTGGCCTTGCAGATGTGGATTCTCTTCATGCCGGGCCTTCAGCTGAACTTGTCGTAGCGAATGTTGTCGGTCGACACGCGTGACATCAGCAGCATGCGAATGCTCGCATCCACCGCAGGCGGCGGCCCCGCCAGGTAGGCGCGTACCGCCTGCAAGCGGCCCTGCATGCGCCGGCCCGCCACCTCGTGGACGAAGCCGGTATCGAACGTGAGCAGTGGATGGTCGATCTGCGCCGAAGCGCTGGCAGGCTCTTCCGAAAGCGCGATCGTGATGCTCAGCTTCTCGCCGCATTGCTCGCGCAGGGTGGAAAACTCGTCGAGGTAGAAGGCATCTTTCATCGACCGGACGCCAAAGAAAACGTCGCCGCTGTAGTCGGCAAAGTAGCCGTCGCCAGCGGCCCGCGCCAGGATCGACATCATGCCGGCAATGCCACTGCCGCCGGCGATGCACAGGATGTTCCTGGCGAGCGACGGGAAAAAAGTGGCGCTGCCCAGCGGGCCGTACACATCGACCTCGGTGCCCACGCTAGTGCGCGAGAACAGCCAGTCCGACAAGGCCCCGCCGGGCTTCTTCTTCACGACGAAGCGCAGCGACTTCGAATGGCGTTCGTAGTTGACCATCGACCAGCCGCGAAAACCCACCACGCCCGGCACTTCGATCAGCACGAACTGGCCGGCGTCGAATTCGATTGGGGTTGCCAGGTCGATGTACAACTGCATCACATCGTGCGTCAACATCTCGGTGTCGCGGATGCGGCCTTTGACGGCAGCCGGCACGCAGACGCCGGGGTCGACCTCCTGCACGAAGCTGGCCACTTCGACCGACACGTCGCCGAGTGCCGAGCATTGGCACATCAGGAACTCGTCGGCGCTCTTGAGGACCTTGCGCCCCGGCGCCTCGGGCCAGCAATCTTTGATCTCGCCGGACAGCAGCCGGGCCTTGCAAGTGCCGCAGGTGCCACTGCCACATTCGTACGGCAAGGTGATGCCACGGCTCAGACCCGCGTAAAGGATCTTGTCCGCCGGCGCGGCATCGAAGTGATGCGCGCGGTTTCTTGCGTTGAGCTGGATCTTCATGGGGCCGGCCGTGAGGTGCGCGATCAGAACGGAATGTGATAGCCGAAGCCGAGCATTCGCGTGTCGAGCCGGACGTTGCGGCTCAGCAATTTGGGCGTGCCGCCGGCCAGCGTGACGCGGTCGCGGAACTTGCCGACCGCGAACAGCTCGGTGGTGCCGCCATCGAGCGTTGTCCTGAACACCTGCAGCGCGCTGACCACTTGCGCCTCACTGCCATCGTCGCTGGGCTTGACGGTGTAAACCGTGACGTGTCGGCTGAGCGGCGACTGGTCGCTGTTGTGCTTGGGCAGGTTGGTGAACAGCCCTTGCAGGCCCGCCTTGTCGTGCTCGAGCCAGGTCATCTCCTTGCGGATTTCCGGGCTGTAGGCCGTGATCGCGTAGTGATAGGCCGGATCGCACAGGTCGAGGTAGTCGTTGAACTTCTTGTCGTCGAGCGTCATGCAGGACGTGCAAATGAGTTCGGAGATGGCGTGTCGATGATCCACGGGCGTCCTCGTGTCGGTTCAGGTTGCCATTGCGGGATTCAAGCGGCGAGCGGCGCGTTGAGTGGCTCGCCGACGGCGCCCGCCGGCGCGTCGACAACTGCCATCGGGTCGTAGGCCTTGCGCCCCATGCGCTTGCTCCACTCGGCATAGAAGTGGCGCATGCCGCCTTCGTCGTGGATGGTCATGTTCTCTTCGCGGCCGTGCAGCACCCATTTGCTGTCGGTGCGGTCGCGCATCGCGAGGCCCTGGCCGTGCACACCGAGCAGGTCTTCGTGCAGGTTGCGGCCGAACGGCCCCCAGATCTGGTTGTGGTCGCGCACGCGCTCGGCGCGCTGCTCCGGCGTATCACTCTTCAAGCCCAGCCCGCGGAACTCGATGACCAGCTTGTTCGGGCCCATCGGGATGGCGGTGTCCATGCGCAGCACGGAAGTGCGCAGGTTGTAGGTCATGCCCGGGAACATGTCGATCAAGACCCAGCCGCCTGGCGCAAGCCCGGGCCAGCCCACGCCGCGCTGCTTGCTGCCCTCGTAGGCGTCGTACTTGATCGACATCGAACCGACCGACGCGTGGCCGTTCGGATAGCCGGTGTACTTGCGATCAAAGTACCCCGGCTGGATCATGCCGGTGATGCGATTGAAGTAGTGCATGTAGTCGTGATAGAACTCGCTGTTCGTGTCATGCCACAGCTTGTAGTTCGTGTTGACCACGGCCTTGTGATAGTGGAAGACTTCAAGCGGCGCGCTCAGGTTTTCTTCGAGCATGCCCATCGAATCGCCGACGTATTCACGCAGCGAGCAACTGTCGTCGTCAACATTGACCCACACGAAGCCGCCGTAGCCGATCTCGGTTTTCACCTCGCGCAGGCCGGCGTTTTCGCAGCCATAGCGTTCCTGGTAGCCCTGCTTGGCGCGCGAGATGTCGATGCAATCGCCCTTGGCATTGAAAGACCAAGCGTGGAAGATGCAGGTGATGCGCTTGGCATTGCCGACCGGGTCGTAGAGCAGCGTGTTGCCACGATGCGGGCAGATGTTGTAGAAGCTGCGCACCGTCATGTCTTCGCCGCGGATCACGATCAGCGGCGCGCCGCCCGGGTGATGGAAGGTGCGGTAGTCGTAGGCGGCGGTCAACTCAGACTCGTGGCAGGCAATGATCCAGCACTTGTTGAAAATCTTTTCCTGCTCTTCCTTGAAGATCGCCTCATCGGTGTAGATCTCGGTGCTGACGAAGTGCGTGTCGGGGAATTGGGGGCGCTCTTTCCACTCGGCTGAATTACGCGACATAGAAATCTCCGTGGGTTTCGATTCAAGGGCCGGCGAATGAGCCGCTGGCCGACCGTGATGTGCTGTTCAGTCTCTGCATTGCACGCTCCATGCCCGATCGTCGCGCCCGGCGATCGGGGCCGTGTGAAGGGCCGAAACGGACTCGCGAGCAATCTGCCCGAGGGTATGTGCTGATCGCTGCTACAGCCGCACGTTTCGAATCGAAACCTGGCCGCGTTTCCTTTTGAAACGTCGATCCCTTCCGCAAGACCAGTGGCCTTGCCCTCGCGGCGACATGAATCCCCGCATGCCCCCGCGCGTGCCGGGCTGCGGCCGCCCCGGGCTCTCCGTTGCGGCCGATCCCGCTGCGCCCAGCCGCGCGGCAGCGGCGCGTGGCACCAAGCTTGCTGTTCATCCGGCAGCGCTGCGACGTGAGCAACACGCGCGCTGTGCGGCGTACCGCCCGACCTCGCGGCACGGTGAGCCGCACGGTCAACCAAGAGAACGATGGCAAACCCCGAGCGCTGGCTCCTCAGATTTCTGCCGATGTTGCGCTGGTGGCCGATGGTCGACCGGCACAGCCTGCGCGCAGACGCGCTTGCGGGTTTGACCGGCACCATCATCCTGGTGCCGCAGGCCGTGGCCTACGCCAGCATCGCCGGGTTGCCGCCGGAATACGGCCTGTACACCGCGATCATTCCGGTCATCGTCTCTGCGCTGTTCGGCTCGTCGTGGCATCTGGTGTCGGGGCCGACTGCGGCGCTGTCGATCGTGATCTTCGCGACCTTGAGCCCGCTGGCCGAGGCGGGCAGTGCCGCCTACATCCAGCTCGCGTTGACGTTGACGCTGATGAGCGGCGTGCTGATGCTGCTGATGGGGCTGGCCCGTCTGGGCTTCCTGGTCAACTTCATTTCGCACAGCGTCGTGCTCGGTTTCACCGCCGGCGCCGCAGTGCTGATCGCCGCCAGCCAGCTGAAGAATTTTTTCGGTGTCTCGGCCGCCGCCAGCGCATCGTTCGTGGAGACGCTGGCGCGCTTTGCGCACGAACTGCCGAGCACCAACCCGTTCGTGCTGAGCGTGGGCATCGTGACGCTGCTGGCCGGCGTCGCCACGCGCCGCTACCTGCCGAAGGTGCCGCACATGATCAGCGCGATGCTGATCGGCACGCTGTTCGCGACCCTGCTGCAAAGCGTGTTCGGCAGCCGCGCCAACATCGCGACCGTGGCCGCGATCCCGCGCAGCCTGCCGCCGCTGTCGCTGCCCGAACTGTCGACACAGGCCTTGCACGACCTGCCGGCCATCGCGCTGGCCCTGACCATGCTGTCGCTGACCGAGGCGATCGCGATCGCGCGCGCCATCGCGTTGAAATCCGGCCAGCGCATCGACAGCAACCAGGAGTTCATCGGCCAGGGCCTGGCCAACATTCTCGGCAGCTTCGCGTCGGGCTACGTCTCCAGCGGCTCGTTCACACGCAGCGGCGTGAACTATTCAGCCGGCGCGAAGACGCCGCTGGCGCCGGTGTTCTCGGCCCTGTTCCTGGTGCTGACGTTGATCGCGCTCGCGCCACTGGTGCGCTTTCTGCCAATCGCGTCGATGGCGGCGATCCTGCTGCTGGTGGCGTACTCGCTGGTCGATGTGCATCACATCCGCAGCGTTGTCAAAACCAGCCGCGCCGAAGGCGCGATCCTGCTGGCGACGTTGCTCGCCACGTTGTTCATGCACCTGGAGTTCGCCATCTACGTGGGCGTGCTGCTGTCGCTGATGGTGTTCCTCGAACGCACCGCGCGCCCGGCGATCCGCAACGCCGTGCCCGCGCCGGGCGAAGGCAGTTATCACTTCATCACCCAGACCAGCGAGCCTGACTGCTGCCAGCTGAAGATGATGTTCATCGACGGCGCGCTGTATTTCGGCGCGGTCGATCATGTGCAGCGCCATCTTCGCGATGTCGATGCGCTGCACCCGGAACAGAAACACCTGCTGCTGCTGGCGCCGGGCATCAACTTCATCGACAGCTCGGGCGCCGAGTTGCTTGCGCAAGAAGCGCGCCGCCGCCGGCTGCTGGGCGGCGGGCTGTACTTCCACCGTCTGCAGCCCTCCGCCGTCGCGGTGCTGGAACGGGCCGGCCACATGCAGGAGATCGGCCAAGAAAACCTGCTGTCGATCGGCCAGAACGTGATCGATGCGATCTATCCGAAGCTCGACTCCGAGGTCTGCCGCAGCTGCCCGACTCGCATCTTCAAGCAGTGCCAGGGCGCACTGCCGAACGGCGAGGCGCGCGTGGCTGCGGTCGAGCCCCTCGGTCGCAACCAGGCTGCTTCTTTCGCGGCGACCTGACCGCGTCTCACCCTAACGACCCGAAAGACCCGAAGGCCCTGCCATGCAAAACAACGAACGTGTCTCAGATTTCCAGTCAGAAGACATCGCGAGCCTGGAAGTCAAGAAAACCACCTGCTACATGTGCGCCTGCCGCTGCGGCATTCGTGTGCACCTGCGCAATGGCGAGGTGCGCTATATCGACGGCAACCCCGAGCACCCGCTGAACAAGGGCGTGATCTGCGCCAAGGGCGCCTCGGGCGTGATGAAGCAGACCTCACCGGCGCGCCTGTCCATGCCCTTGCTGCGCCGGCCGGGCGCAGAGCGCGGCGCCGGCGAGTTCGACGAGATCAGTTGGGACGAGGTGTTCGCGTTGCTGGAGAAGCGCTTGACGCATATCCGTGCGACCGACCCGAAGAAGTTCGCGCTCTTCACCGGCCGCGACCAGATGCAGGCGCTGACCGGCCTGTTTGCCAAGCAGTTCGGCACACCCAACTACGCCGCGCACGGCGGCTTCTGTTCGGTGAACATGGCGGCCGGCATGATCTACACCATTGGCGGCTCGTTCTGGGAATTCGGCGGCCCCGACCTCGACCGCGCCAAGCTGTTTGTGATGATCGGCACCGCTGAAGACCACCACTCCAACCCGCTGAAGGTCGCGATCTCCAAGTTCAAGCGCGGCGGCGGGCGCTTCGTGTCGGTCAACCCGATCCGCACCGGCTACTCGGCGATCGCCGACGAGTGGGTGCCGATCAAGCCCGGCACCGACGGTGCGATGCTGCTGGCCCTGATCCACGTCATCATCGACAAAGGCCTCTACGACCGAGAATTCGTTACGCGCTACACGAACGCCGGGCAGTTGGTGAACCAGACGCCGGGCGACGACGACTTCGGCATGTTCGCGATGGACCCCGAAGGGGATGTCGTCAACCCCGACTACCCACACAACAAGTTCTGGTGGGATCGCCACAGCGACGCGCTGGTGCCGACCCACACGCCGGGCGCCGACCCCCGGCTCAGCGGCGAGTACCTGCTGCCCGACGGCAAGCGCGTGAAACCGTCGTTCCAGCTGCTGGTCGAGCGCGTTGCCAGCTGCACGCCCGAATGGGCGGCCGAGCTGACCGGCATCCCGGCCGAGACGATCTATCGGCTCGCGCATGAGATGGGCGTGACGGCGCGCGACCACAAGATTCACCTGCCGATCGCCTGGACCGATTCATGGGGCGTCGAGCACAACACGGTGACCGGCAACCCGGTCGCCTTCCACGCGATGCGCGGTCTCGCGGCGCACTCGAACGGCTTCCAGACCGTGCGCGCGCTGGCGATTCTGATGTCGCTGCTCGGCACGATCGACCGGCCCGGCGGCTTTCGCCACAAAGCGCCGTTTCCACGTGCCATCCCGCCGATCGCCAAGCCGCCGAAGGGCCCGCAGGATGTCAAGCCGAACAGCCCGCTCGAAGGCATGCCGTTGGGCTTTCCGGCCGATCCGAACGACCTGTTCGTCGACGCCGCCGGCAAGCCGGTGCGCATCGACAAGGCCTTCTCGTGGGAGCACCCGCTGTCGGTGCACGGCCTGATGCACAACGTCATCACGAACGCCTGGCGCGGTGACCCCTACCGCATCGACACGCTGATGATCTTCATGGCCAACATGGCATGGAACTCGAGCATGAACACGTCCGACGTGCGCACGATGCTGACCGACAAAGACGCTGACGGTGAGCACAAGATACCGTTTCTGGTGGTGTGCGACGCGTTCCAGTCCGAAATGACGGCGTTCGCCGACCTGGTGTTGCCCGACACCACCTACCTCGAGCGGCACGACGTGATGTCGATCCTCGACCGGCCGATTTCGGAGTTCGACGGGCCGGTCGATGCAGTGCGCATCCCGGTCGTGGCGCCGCTCGGGCAATGCAAGCCGTTTCAGGAAGTCATCGTCGAACTGGCGGGCCGGCTCAAGCTTCCGGCCTTCACCGCAGCCGACGGCACACGCAAGTTCAAGGGCTACACCGACTTCATCGTCAACTACGAAACCGCGCCGGGCTCGGGCATCGGCTTTCTCGCCGGCTGGCGCGGCGCCGACGGCAGCAAATCGATTTGCGGCGAACCCAACCCGAAGCAGTGGGAGATGTACGAGAAGAACAACTGCGTTTTCCACTACGAGCTGCCACCGGCGTACCAGTACATGCGCAACTGGAATCAGGGCTACATGGACTGGTCGAAGAGCGTGCGCATGCGCCGCGATGCCGACCCGATCCTGATCCACATCTACTCAGAAGTGCTGCAGAAATTCCGCCTCGCCGCGCAGGGCAAGCGTGCCGGCAAGCAGCCGCCCGAGCACCTGCGCAGTCGCATCGAAACCTACTTCGACCCACTGCCCTTCTTTCACGAACCGCTGGAGATGCAGGTCACCGACCGTGCCACCTACCCGCTGAATGCGGTCACGCAACGCCCGATGGCGATGTACCACTCGTGGGACTCGCAGAACGCCTGGCTGCGGCAGATCCACAGCCACAACTACCTGTTTGTCAACCCACTGACGGCGCAGGCGCAAGGCATTGCCGACGACGACTGGATCTGGGTCGAATCGACCTGGGGCAAGGTGCGCTGCATGTGCCGCTACAGCGAAGCGGTCGAGCCCGGCACGGTGTGGACCTGGAACGCGATCGGCAAGGCGGCAGGCGCCTGGAACCTCGGCCCGGCGGCCAACGAATCGAAGAAGGGGTTCCTGCTCAACCACCTGATTACCGAGGAGTTGCCGCTCGCGGCCGCAGCAGGCGCTGGTGCCGGTTCCGCGCCGATCTCGAACTCCGACCCGATCACCGGCCAGGCGGGCTGGTACGACGTGCGCGTGCGCATCTACAAGGCCGGCGCCGACGAGCCGAAGGAAACCTCGCCGCAGTTCCAGACCTTGCGCCCCTTCCCAGGCACGCGCGGTGTGCGGCGCGCCTGGCAGGCGTTCTTTGCCGGGCGCAATGCAACGCCCGCCGACTGACCGATCCGATCGAGACGCGATCAACCTCATTGCTCTGGAGAACTCCAATGACCCAACTGGCACTCGTGATCGACCTGAACGTCTGCGTGGGCTGCCAGGCCTGCGTGACGAGTTGCAAGTCGTGGAACACCTCGGGCAGCGCCGGCTCGCTGGCCGATTTCCGGCCATACGACGAAGACCCGGCCGGCACCTTCTTCAACCGGGTGCAGACCTTCGAGGTCGGCGAGTTCCCCAACACGCAGACCGTGCACTTCCCGAAGTCATGCCTGCACTGCGAAGACCCGCCGTGTGTGCCGGTGTGCCCGACCGGCGCGAGCTACAAGCGCAAGGAAGACGGCATCGTCCTCATCGACTACGACAAGTGCATCGGCTGCGGATACTGCGCCTGGGCCTGCCCCTACGGCGTGCGTGAGCTGGATGAGAAGCGTCAGGAGATGACCAAGTGCACGCTGTGCGTCGACCGCATCTACAGCGACGCCTTGCCACCCGAAGACCGGCGTCCCGCGTGCGTGATGGCCTGCCCGACCAGCGCGCGCCTGTTCGGCGACGTGCACGACCCGGACTCTGAAGTGTCGACCGCCATCCGCGAGCGCGGCGGCTACCAGCTGATGCCGGAATGGGGCACGGCGCCGTCCAACCATTACCTGCCGCGGCGCAAGACCGTCATCAACATCAGCGACGACCAACTGGTACGCGCTGACAGCCCACAGAAGCTCGACATCGTGGCAGCGCTGAAGCCCGGCGCGAAGCCGCGCTCGACGCTGGACGATGCCGCCAACTTCTCCGGCTGAGGGCTACCAACGCGCTGCCACCGCGCTCCCGCCAACCCGCTCGGCTCTTGCACAACGGAATCCGCCATGCACCCTGGTTTTTCAGTGATCTTCCTGACGACGCTGATCGGCGCCGGACAAGGGCTGTTCCTCGGCCTTTACGCGGCCGAGCTCGCGGCGGCGCTGCACGTCGTCGCCTTGCCGCCGGGGCGCGGATTCTTCGTTCCCGGCGTCTTGCTGTCGCTCGCCTTCACCGGGGCGGGTGCGGTCGCGTCCTTGTTTCACCTCGGGCACCCGGAGCGGGCCTGGCGCGCCATGGCCATGTGGCGAACCTCGTGGCTTTCGCGCGAAGGCATCGCCCTGCCGTCGTTCATGCTGGCCGTGTTTCTGTATGGTCTCGCGCACTGGCTCGAATGGCCTGCGACCCTGGCCATCGGCGCGGTGGCAGCCGTGTTGTGTCTGAGCTTGTTCGTCTGTACCGGCATGATTTACGCGTGCATCAAGTTCCTGCAGGAATGGGCCAGCCCGCTGACGGTCATCAACTACGCCGTGCTCGGTTGCGCGTCTGGCTTCACTTTGGCCAGCGCCTTTGCGGCCTTCACCGCAGACCAGCTCGTCGTGGCCTACACCGCCGCAGCGATTGCATTCACGCTGCTGGGTCTGGCCACGCGCAGCGCATCATTGCTGCGCAACAGCCGCATCAAGCGCAAATCAACGCTGCAGTCGGCCACCGGCATCCACCACCCGCGCATCGTGCAGAAATCGCAGGGCTTCATGGGCGGCTCTTACAACACGCGCGAGTTCTTTCATGGCCGCAGCAAGGCTTTCCTGCGCAGCGTCAAGTGGGTCTTCCTGGCGCTGGCGTTCGCACTGCCGCTGCTGTTGCTGGGCTTCAGCCTGAACCATGTGTCGGCCATCGTGCTGTGCCTTGCGTTCGTGGTGCAGTACGCGGGGCTGATCGCCGAGCGCTGGTTCTTCTTCGCGCAGTCGAACCATCCGCAGAACCTTTACTACCAGGCCATCTCGTGAGCGCTTGACCCGGCTGCGCACGTTCGAGCCCAACCCAACCGAACGCAGCGAAACATGATCTGGCTGCTTGGCGTGGCGGTGCTGGTCGGCATCCTCATCGGCGCGGTGGGTGTCGGCGGCATCCTGCTGATCCCGGCGCTGAACCTGCTGACCTCGCTGTCGATCCAGGAGTCGATGGCGACCGCGCTGTTCACCTTCATCTTCACCGGCATCGTCGGGACCGTGTTGTTCCAGCGGCGCGGCAGCATAGCCTGGGCGATCACGCTGCCGCTGTGCGCGGGCGGCGCGCTGTTCGGCTTCGTCGGCGCCTGGGCCAATGCGCTGCTTGATGCGCGGCTGCTGGCGCTGATCCTCGCGCTGCTGATCGTGTTTGCTGGCGTCTACACGCTGATCAGCAGTGGCTCGCGCCCGGCCGCCGCTTTTCATGGCCAGCCGCGCCTTCAGCAGCTTCTGCTGTTCGGCATCGGTGCCGTGACCGGCTTCGGCTCCGGACTCACCGGCGTAGGCGGCCCGGCGCTGTCGGTGCCGATGATGGTGCTGCTCGGTTTTCCCGCGCTCACGGCCATCGGCGCGAGCCAGGTGATCCAGATTCTCGCGGCGGTCTCGGGCAGCATCGGCCACTTGGCGCAGGGCCACATCGACCTGCGCCTCGCGGCGCTGCTGACGCTGTTCGAGGTTGCCGGCGTGTGGCTGGGTGTGCGGTTGGGCCACGCGGTCGACGCAAAAGCGCTGCGCCACGCCGTCGGCGTGCTTTGTGTTTTGGTCGGCGCGGCGCTGGTGGTGCGGGCGCTATAGAACCCGGCCACCGCGCACCGCCCGTCACAAGCAGTGCGCTGTCAACTGAACAGCGACAACGCGCACAAGCCGCAGTCCGAACTGCCGGCCTGCTGGAGCGCCACCCACTGCAACAGCATCATCGCCGAGATCGGCAGCGCGCCGTGGATCGGCGAGGCCGTCGGCGCGATGAGGAATTCCATACCCGGTGGCACGATCACGGCGCCGTCCGGCACGTCTTGCGTGACCTCGACCGGCCCGAACACCAGCGCGCCCGCGCCGATCGTGACGCCGTCGGCGATCTTCGGACCGAACAGCACCGATCCATTGCCGACCTTGACCCGGTTGCCAACTTCCAGCGGCCCGTGCAGAACGACGCGATCTCCGATGATGCAATCGGTGCCGATACGGCAGGACGAAAGCGAGAGCTCGTGCACGCTCGAATGGCGGCCGATTTTTGTCCTTTTGCCGATCGCAACTGCCGGGGCATCGGCGCCATGCAGACAACTGCCTTCGCCGACATGAACGCCCTCGCCAAGGTCGCATCCGCCCAGCACGATGGCGCCTTCGTCGACCAACTCGGGCGAAGCCACGCGCGGCACGATGAACCGGGCGCTCGCGGCCGGGCTGTCGGCTGGCGGCGACGCAAAACCCGGCTCGGGCTCGAACCGCTCAAACGTCAAATCGCCGAAGCCTGCCGTGCGCGCGGGAATGGCCCCGGTGCCGCGCCGATAGACCGTGGGCGGCGCGACCGACAGCTTCCCGAAAGCCTGCTCGACGCTCGGAAAATCGGCTCCTGGGTTGCGCGGATCCTCGGCGGCAGAAGAGAAAGGGGTCAGCCGCGCAGCAGCACGGTAGAGCAGGTTGTAGCCGCGCGCGAGCACCAGGTTTTCCTGACTGACATCGGCAGCGAAGATGCTGAATGGCGCAGGCACCGGAATGACGTTGGCGGCAACCTGCGCCTGGCTGGTGATGCGCGCACCGAACAGCACCAGGCTCGCTTCGGGAATCACGATGGGCGCTTCAGGATCCTGGCCGAGCACGCGCGCCATCGGCCCGATCAAGGTAGCGTCACCGACGATCGCGTTTTGAACCACGGCATTGATGACGGTGCCGCAAGCCTGGCCGATGCGCACCTTGCCGATGAAGGTCACGCCATGCGCGGTAAAAGCGCCATCGCCCAGTTCCAGGTCGCCCGGCGCCTGCTTCCCGGCGGCCGCGAAGTCGAGAAGACGGTCGTTGTCCTGCAGGTTGCAGGCGACACCGATCTTCGCGGACTCGCCATCGAGCGACACAAACGGCTCGATAAGGCTCGCGCCTCCGATCGAAAAATGTTTCGTGTTGATCCTCGCCGCGGGGTGGACAAATCCGGTGTACCCAACGGGCCCGGTATGCTTTTTGTTCGTCATGGCTTTCTCCTTTGGTTGACAAAGAGACTTCAATGAAACGCCAACGCCGTTCAGCCGCCAGCGAAGGCCGTCAAGGTTCCGGTGATCAGCCTTGTCAGCTGCGTCATGAGGCGATAGCCCAGCGTGTGGTCCTGTTCCATCAGGTTCATCAGACCGACGCCGTCGACCGCCAGGATGTCGCAGGGCGACAGGCACGATGCCGTTGCAATCCGCTGGTTGCAGCCGGGTGTCAACGCAGCCCAGCCGAACACATCGCCGCGCCGCACGATGTCGCCTGTGTTGGCGTTGCGGCCGCCGAAGCCGATGGCCATCCTGACCGTACCGTCAACCAGCACATAAACGGCCTTGGCCGGCTCGCCGATGTGGTAGACCTGATGGCCGCTCTCGAATTGCTGCATCTCACACACGGCCGCCACCCGGTCGATCTGGTCCGGCGTCAAGCCGCGGAAGAAATCGGTGTGCGACAGGATCGCAGCGGGCTTCGCGGCGTCGGCCAATTGGTTTGTCATGGGCTGCCTCTTAGCTGAATTCACTGGACCCGGTGCAGACGTTCGTCGTCGGTCGATGACGGCGCCTGCGGGCTCGCGTTCCCTCGGTCGCCGCGGTCGCCATGACGGTAAAGTCCCCAGCTCCGGCGGCGCATCCACAGCGCCTTGCGACCGATGCCCAGCATGGTCGCCAGCTCGGCCTCGCCATGGCTGTCCTGGTACAGCGTGATCACTTCCCTGATGTAGTCCTCGATCGACAAAGGTACGTCGCCAGCCTTCGGCATCACCGCGCCCGGCGCCGACCGCGAGATCGCTTCCTCGAGATCGGCGATGGTCAGGACCTCTGAATCGGCCAGGATGACGGCGCGCTCGATCACGTTCTGCAGCTCCCGCACATTGCCGGGCCAGGCGTGGCGGTTGAGGAAGTCCACGAAGTCTTTGTGCATGCCACGCACCGGGCTGCCGAACTTGCGGGTGAATTGCCGCATGAACTGCCGCGCCAGCAACTCGATGTCGCTGCCACGCTCGCGCAGCGGCGGCACGTGGATCGTGATGACGTTCAGGCGGTAGTACAGGTCGGCACGGAAGCTGCCGTTCTCGGCGCTTTCCTTCAGGTTGCGGTTGCTCGCCGCCAGGAAGCGCGTGTCGGTGACAAAACTCTGGTTCGAGCCCAGCGGGCGGACCTGGCGCTCCTGCAGCACCCGCAGCAGCTTCACCTGGACGCCCAGCGGCATCTCGGAGATCTCGTCGAGAAACAGCGTGCCGCCGCTGGCCTCGCGGATCAGCCCCTCGCTCGCCGTCGCCGCGCCGGTGTACGCACCCTTCGCATGGCCGAACAGTTCCGACTCGATCAGATCCGCAGGAATCGCGCCGCAATTGACGGCCACGAACGGACAGTGCGCGCGGCTGCCGCCATAGTGGATCGCCTGAGCCACCAGCTCCTTGCCGGTGCCGCTCTCGCCCTGGATCAGCACGTTGGCCTCGGTCGCGGCGACCCGCTGGATCATCGCCAGCAGGCGCTTGACACCCTCGCTTTCGCCAATGATCGAGTCCTGCGTGACGACCTTGCGCAGGCTGCGCTTGAGCGCCACGTTCTCCATGCGGGTGCGCCGCTCGCCGAGTGCGCGCTTGACGGAGAACAGGAAGTCGTCGTTGTCGAACGGCTTGATGATGTAGTCGTTGGCGCCGCGTCGAAGCGCCTCGATGGCACTCTCGACCGACGAAAAACTGGTCATCAGGATGACCTGCGTTTCGGGGTTGGCGGCCTTGCTGGCGGCGACGATGTCCAGGCCACTGGCATCGGGCAGGCGCAGGTCGGTGATCACCATGTCGAACTCGCGGAGCTTGATCTGGGCCAGGCCCTCGCTGCCCTGGCGCGTGATCACGCACTCGTATCCGGCGCGCCCGAGCAGCATCTCGACGCAGTCGCCGATGCCCCAGTCGTCGTCGACCACCAGAATCTGCTCCGGGCGCCGCCCGGGTTCGTTGTCAGGGGTGTTGCGGTCGGTCATGGCGGCTCCGTGGGCAGCGTCACGCAGAACGAGGCACCCTGCGCGGAACTATGCCGTAGTTCGACCCTGCCGCCATGCTCGTGCGCGATCTCGTTGCTGATCGCAAGCCCGAGCCCGGTGCCGTGTTCGCTGGCTTTGGTGGTGAAGAAGGGCTCGAAGATGCGCGCCACCGCATCGGCGCGAACGCCCGGGCCGGTGTCGTCGACCAGCACCTCGAGCATCCGCCCGGCACGGCGGGTTGCGATGCTCAGCTGTCCCTTGGTGCCCATCGCCTGCACCGCATTGACGAACAGATTCAGGAAGATTTCGCGCACCTGGCCGGGGTTGCCGAACAGCATTGCAGTCGGGTCAGTTTGGTGGCGCAGTTCGATGGCGCGCAAGGAGCCGTCATGGTGCAGCATCGACAAGGCTTCCTCGATCGTATCGTCGGCGGCGAAGCGCACATGGGGCTCATCGCCAACGCGCGAGAACTTCACCAGCCGCCGCGAGATATCGAGGATGCGCTTGACGTTGATCGCGATGTTGTCGAGCCCCTTGTCCAGCAGCTCCTGGCCCAGGGGCTTCTCTGCCCGCAGGATCTGGACGATCGAGTGCAGCGACGTGAGCGGGTTCGTCACCTCATGGCACACCCCGGCCACCATGAAGCCCAGCGCGGCCAGGCGGGCGCTCTGGACGTCGACGGTCTGCAGGCGCCGCAGGTCGGTCTGGTCGACGATGGCAAGGCAGCTCCCCCAGGATGCGCGGCGAACCTGGATTCGCTCGTAGACGACGGCGCCGGACGCCAGCGTGCGGACACTGTCCACCACCTGCGGCACGAGCCACGGCAGCGTGCCCCGCAGCAGCGAAACATAGTGCGGCGCCCGCTCACGCAGCGACTCGCCGATCTCAGTGTGGCCGCCGCGGCCTTCATCGCTGGCGCCAAGGAACGAACCGTCCTCGCCCAACATCAGCAGGGGCGACGGCGTGATCGAGAACATCTGCTCGAACAGCTCTGAAAAATCGCACAGATTTCGATCAGCTTTCATAGGCATCAGCATTCCGGGCAGAGCCTACAAGGTCGATGTTCGGGCAGCAATGGGCAGCGACCCCAGGCCAGGAGACGAGTGCGTCGGGCCGGCCCGTACTCAGCGCTCACGCTCAACACAAATACGCCCGAGGCGACCGCGCCAATGCCGCCGTGTTCGCGCAGCAAGGGTCGTCGAACAGGGGTAGGTGTTCCGTCCCGTGTGATCAATGTTTACGCCAGCTCAGTAACTCGGTGTCGTGGCGCACCAGAAAGGGCTCGCCCTCTTCGAGGATGAAATAGCGAAACGCCTCGGCCGCCGGCGAGAGCACCTTCGATTGCAGGCGCACCACGTTCCAGGTACGCATCACCGGCGTGCCCTCGATTTCAAGCACGCCCAGCAGCCCGCTGCGCACTTCGAGCCCGACCGTATGCAAGGACAGGAAGGACAAGCCCATGCCAGCGATCACCGCCTGCTTGATGGTTTCGTTGCTCGCCATGTCCATCGTGATGCGCGGCACGAAGCGACGCTCCGAGAAGAACACCTCCATCGCGTCGCGTGTGCCCGAGCCCGGTTCGCGAACGATAAAGGGCAATCCCTCCAGCGCGCCGACCGGCACAGGCCCGGCACCGAGCAAGGGGTGCTTCGCCGGGCACACGAATACCAACGGGTGCGCAGCGAATGGTTCTGCGCGCGTCGCGATCTCCTTGGGGGGGCGGCCCATGATGGTCAAGTCCACTTCGCCCGCGCGCATCAGCGTGATCAACTGCTCTCGATTGCCAGCCACGCGCATGCGCAGCTCCACGCCGGGATGGCCTTCGTGGAAGCGCGCGAGCAATGCCGGTACGAAATACTTTGCCGTGCTGACGATGCCGATCGTCAAAGCGCCTTGTTCAAGGCGCTTGAAGCGTGCCATCGAGTTCTCGGCATCCTTCAGCGCGGCCAACAACTGGCGCGCATGCACGAGGAAGTATTCGCCGGCTGTTGACAGCGACACCTGCCGCCCTATGCGATCGAACAAGGCCAACCCAACCTGCGCCTCGACTTCCTTGATCTGCATCGAGACAGCCGGAGCCGTGAGATGCAAGCTCGTCGCCGCGCGAATCATGCTGCCTTGTTGGGCCACCTCGATGAAGACCCGCAGCTGGCGGAAGGTGATGTTCATTGGTCAGTCCAGGCTGATGGGTAGCGGAAGAAAGTCTGACTATCGCTTATCGGTCTGCGAACCTACATTGCACTGGACGATTCAATGCGTCCCAACACACCGAAGGAGCCCTTGTGAACAAACCCGCCGACGAAGGCATCATCACCGACGCCAAGAAGCGCTACAGCGCAGGCGTGCTCAGGTACAAGCAGATGGGCTACTGGCAGCCCGACTACGTGCCCAAGGATACCGATGTCATCGCCATGTTCCGCATC
>JAYVTD010000471.1:0-5858 GCA_043774765.1 Rhizobacter sp.
AAACAACCCGAGATCGCGCCGATGAACACCTTGTCGATCTGCATCTACTGCGGCTCGCGCCCTGGCGAATCGGGCCTTTATGCCGACGCGGCACGAAACATCGGCACCGAGATCGGCCGGCGCGGTTGGCAGCTAGTCTATGGCGGCGGGCGCGCCGGTCTGATGGGCGTCGTAGCCGACGCGGCGCTGGCCGCCGGAGCCTCGGTGATCGGCGTGATTCCGCAGTCGCTGATGGCGCGCGAACTCGGCCACACGGGCCTCACCGAACTGCACGTGGTCGAGACCATGCACGAGCGCAAGATGATGATGGCCGAACGCAGCGACGCGTTCCTCGCGTTGCCGGGCGGCATCGGCACTTTCGAGGAGCTGTTCGAGGTGTGGTCGTGGCGCCAACTGGGCTACCACGACAAGCCGCTTGGCCTGCTCAACGTGGCGGGCTACTACGACGCGCTGCTGGGGTTCCTGCAGCGGAGCCGCGAGCAGGGATTCATGTCGCAACTGCAGCTCGATCTGCTGCACGTGGGCGCCGAGCCGCTGGCAATGCTGCAACGCCTGGGCGAGCTGTCGCCGCTGGCGACCGCCCCCGACGACTACCGGCGCATCTGAGCGCCGGGCCGGGCGACCGGCTCAGATCGCGTCGTCGTTCAGCTCGCCAGTGCGGATGCGCACGACCTGTTCGATATTTGTGACGAAGATCTTGCCGTCGCCGATCTTGCCGGTCTTGGCAGCCTTGACGATCGCCTCGATGCAGCGCTCGACGTCGGCGTCTTTCACCGCCACTTCGAGCTTCACCTTGGGCAGAAAGTCGACCACGTATTCCGCGCCGCGGTAGAGCTCGGTGTGGCCTTTCTGGCGGCCGAAGCCCTTCACCTCAGTGACCGTGAGGCCGGTCACGCCGACCGCGCCCAGCGCTT
Organism: Rhizobacter sp.; assembly: GCA_043774765.1. Taxonomy (GTDB): domain Bacteria; phylum Pseudomonadota; class Gammaproteobacteria; order Burkholderiales; family Burkholderiaceae_C; genus LMDS01. Next base: position 915 of record JAYVTD010000471.1, read on the forward strand.
CACGCACCTCTTCGAGCTTGAACGGTTTGACAATCGCGGTGATCTGTTTCATGGCCGGTTCCTGCAGAGGTTGATCTCGCCCGAGTTTACGCGCGGAACTTCGAAGTGATGGGGTAACGCCAATCGCGCCCGAAGGCGCGGTGAGTGATGCGGATGCCCACCGGCGACTGGCGCCGTTTGTACTCGTTGATCTTGATCAGCCGCGTGACACGCTCCACGTCGGACGGCGCAAAACCGGCTGCGACGATCTCGTCGATGCCCTGGTCCTGCTCCATGTAGCGCTGCAGGATGCCGTCGAGCACTTCGTAGGGCGGCAGGCTGTCCTGGTCGGTCTGGTCGGCCCGCAGTTCGGCCGAGGGCGGGCGCGTGATGATGCGCTCGGGGATCACCTCGGCGCCTTGTGCGTTCTTCCAGGTCGCCAGCCGGTAGACCAGGGTCTTGGCCACGTCCTTGATGACCGCGAAACCGCCGGCCATGTCGCCGTAGAGCGTGCAGTAGCCGGTCGCCATCTCGCTCTTGTTGCCGGTGGTCAGCACGATAGCCCCGAACTTGTTCGACAAGGCCATCAGCAGCGTGCCGCGGATGCGCGCCTGGATGTTCTCTTCGGTCGCGTCTTCCTTCAGCCCGGTGAACTCGCCGGCCAGGCTCTGTTTGAAGGCATCGAACATCGGCACGATCGAGATCTCGTCGTAACGCACACCCAGGCGCTTCGCCATGTCGCGCGCGTCGATCCACGAGATGTCGGCCGTGTAGGGCGAGGGCATCATCACCGTTCGCACCCGCGCGGCGCCGAGGGCATCGACCGCCACCGCAAGCACCAATGCCGAGTCGATGCCGCCGCTCAGGCCGATGATGATGCCGGGAAATCCGTTCTTGTTGACGTAGTCGCGCACGCCCACGACCAGCGCCGCCCAGGCCTGGGCCTCGATGCACGGCACCTCGGCGACCTCGCCGTGCGAGCTCTTGGCGCCCACGTCGACAATCAGCAGCGCGTCGTCGAACATCGGCGCGCGGGCCGTGACTTCGCCCGAGGCATCGAGCGCGAACGAGGCGCCGTCGAACACCACTTCGTCCTGCCCGCCGGCGAGGTGCGAGTACAGCAGCGGCAGCTTGAGCTGGCGCGCCCGGTCGGCCATGCGCTGCTCGCGCTCTGCCAGCTTGCCCAGGTGGAACGGAGATGCATTCAGCACACACAGCACTTGCGCGCCGGCGGCCTTGGCGGCCTGCCCCGGCTCGTCGAACCAGGCGTCTTCGCAGATGTTCAAGCCGAACTTCAGCCCTTCGACTTCGAACACCACAGCGCCCTGCCCCGCGTCGCGGCCCGAGGCGAAATAACGGCGCTCGTCGAACACCTGGTAGTTGGGCAACTCGCGCTTGCAGTAAGTGGCGAGCACGCGCCCCCCTTCGAGCACCGAGGCCGCGTTGTAGCGTTGCGGCACCGAGACCGAGTTCGACCTAACATCACCGCGCTCACCAAACTGATGCGGATGCCCCACCACCACGAACAAGCCCGGCAGATCGGCCAGCGCCTGTGCGCAATCGGCCAGTGCCTCGGCACAGGCCAGCATGAAGGCCGGGCGCAACAGCAGGTCTTCGGGCGGGTAACCGCACAGGCCGAGTTCGGGCGTCAGCACCAGGCGCGCACCGCGGGCATGCGCGTTGCGTGCCGCACCGATGATCAGGCGGCTGTTGCCGGCGAGGTCTCCGACCGTCGCATTGATCTGCGCCAGAGCCACTTTCACCGAAGGTCTTGCTGACATATGCGCGATGAAATGCGGGGTGGGCCCGAAGCTGAAAAACAGGGAGCGGAAGAGCTGAACGATTATGTCATTCGGGTCTTCGACGAGCCTGCCGCCATCGATGCGCTGCAGTGGAACGCATTGCTCGACGAACAAGCCGCGTCGACGCCTTTCATGCGGCACGAGTACCTGCTGGCGATGCACAGCTCCGCCAGCGCCACCGGCGCCACCGGGTGGTTGCCGCAGTTCCTGGCGGTCGTGCACGACGACGTGCTCGTCGCCGCCTGCCCGCTCTACCTGAAAGACCACTCCTACGGCGAGTACGTCTTCGACTGGGCCTGGGCCGACGCCTACCAGCGCCATGGCCTGCGCTACTACCCGAAGCTGCTCTGCGCGGTGCCGTTCACGCCGGTGCCCGGCCCGCGTCTGCTGGCGCGCGATCAGGCGAGCCGACGCGTGCTGTTGCGTGCGATGCGCCAGCTCGCGCTTGACACCAAGCTTTCGTCAGCGCACCTGCTGTTCCTCGACGACGCCGACGCCCAGGCCGCGCGCGACGAAGGCTGGATGATGCGCAGCACGGTGCAGTTCCACTGGCAGAACCGCGAGCCCGAGCCCTACGCAGACTTCGCACAGTTCCTCGCCAGCCTGCAGCGCGAAAAGCGCAAGAAGATCCAGCAGGAACGCAGGCGCGTCGCCGATGCGGCGGTCTCGCTCACGACGCTCGTTGGCGAAGCGATCGGAACAGACGACTGGGACTACTTCTACCGTTGTTACTGCCAGACCTACCGAGAGCACCACTCCACGCCCTACCTCACACGCGCGTTCTTCGCGCAGATGGCGAGCGCGATGCCGCAGAACTGGCTGCTGTTCACGGCCTGGCGCGAGGGCGAGCGCATCGCTGTGTCATTGATCTGCATCGACCCGGCCCGCAAGGCCGCGTTCGGTCGCTACTGGGGCGCGACTGAACACGTGCCCTGCCTGCATTTCGAGGCCTGTTATTACCAGCCGCTGGCCTGGTGCATCGACAACGGCTACGCCCGCTTCGAAGGCGGCGCGCAGGGCGAACACAAGATGGCGCGCGGCCTGCTGCCGGTGCAGACGTGGTCGGCGCACTGGCTCGCGCACCCGCAGTTCGCGCAGGCTGTCAGCGACTTCCTCGAACGTGAAGGTGCCGGCGTGGCGAACTACATCGACGAGCTGAACGAGCGGATGCCGTTCAAGACACCCGCCTGAACCCGGCTCACGGCCCCTTGAAGTCGCCAGCGAAGGCCGAGACAAACCGCTCCGGCGCCAGATACTTGCGCAGCGCCGCGTTCACCTGCTCCAGCGTGAGCTTCTCGATCGCTGCATCGACCTGCGCCGCGAACGCGAAGCTGCGACCGAGGTAAAGGTTGTTCGCCAGCGCGCCCGCCACCCCGGCGTCCTGTGCGCGTGAAAGGCGCCGGAACGCAAGCACGCTGCTCTTCGCTTCGGCGAGTTCCTGCGCGGTCAAGCCGTCTTTCAGAGCCCGCGCGATCTCTTCCTGGAACGCGGCCTCGACCTTGGCGCGGTTCTGCGGTGCGTAGATGGCGGCCGTCTGCCAGGGCGAGTTGGCGTCGAGGTTGTTCCACTGGACGCTGCTGCCCACACCATAGGAAAGGCCTTCGCCCTCGCGGATGCGTTTCCACAGGCGCGAGCTGCCGCCTGAGCCGACGATGTGGTTGGCGAGCGTGAGCGCCGGGTAGTCGGCGTCGGCGTCGGTCAGTGGCAGGCCCAGTCGCACCAGCATGTAGGCGTTCTGCTTGTCGGGCGTGAGCAGCAGCAGGCGCTCGGGTTTCACCGCCACGAGAGGTTGCGGCACGCGTGCAAAGGCACTCGGGCTCTTCCAGTCCGCGAAGGCGGCCTGCAGCGCGGCCTTGACCGCTGCGGCATCCATCGCGCCGACAGCCGCGAACTCGGCCGTGCCCGCGCCGTAGAAACGGGCGTGGAAAGCCCGCAGCCTGTCGACACTGACCGCGTTCGCATCCTCGACCATCTCTTCGAAAGTACGGGCGTAACGAACGTCGGCGCGCGGGTAGGTGTTGCCGAGCCTCGCCACGGCGTTTTGCGCCACGGCATTCGGCTCCTTGCGGCGCTGCTCGATGCCGGTGAGCGTCTGGCGTGTGCGCTCGGACAGCGCGTCGGCCGGGAACACCGGGTTGCGCAGCAGGTCGGCGACCAGCGTGATCGCCGCAGGCAGGTGCTCGCGCCGGGAACTCAGCGTCAGCGTCACGCGCCCGGCAGCAGTGCTCACGCCGAGCTGGGTCTTGAGCTTGTCGAAGCGGTCCTCGATCTGCTCACGTGTGAGTGTTTTTGTGCCCTTGTCGAGCAAGGCGGAGACCGCTTCGCCGACTTCGTTCTGCCCGGCCAGGCTCGCCTGGTCCCCGAAGCGCAAGCTCAGCACCGCCTGCACCGCATCGCCGCGCGTTCCTTTGGGCAGCAACGCCGCCTTGAGGCCACCGAGCGTGAAGCTCTGGGTGCGCGCGTCGATGTTGGCGGGCGTGGCTTCGAAGGCTTCGACCTTCGCTGCCGCTGCCTGCGGCTTGAAGGCCAACATCGTCTGCGCCACGTCGACCTGAGTCTGCGCCGGCGCGCGCTGCGGCTTGTCGGTCGGCAGGTAGGTGGCCACGGCACGGTTGTCGGCCACCAGGTACTGTTCTGCGACACGCTGCAGGTCGGCCACCGTCTGCGCCTGAACCCAGTCGCGCTTCAGGAAGAACAGGCGCCAGTCGCCGAGCGCCACCGATTCCGACAGCACGACGCCGACCGTCTCGGGGTTGGAGAAAGACTGTTCCCAGTTCGTCACCCACTTGAGCTTTGCACGTGCGAGTTCATCGGCGGTGATCGGCTCGGCGCGCACCGATTCGGCGGAAGCGAGCAACTCGGCCTGGGCCTTGTCGACGTCCTGCCCGGGCGCAAGCTGGGCGGTTGTGAACAGCACCGCCGGGTCGGCCAGGCTCCAGGCGAACGCGCCGGTGTCGGCGGCCAGCTGTTTCTGCGTGAGCCGCTTGTGCAAACGCCCGGTCGGCGTATCTCCCAGAACGATGGCGAGCAGTTGGACCGCGGTGAAGTCTTTCGTCGGACCGGCGGGCACGTGGTAACCCGCGTAGATCATCGGCGCACCGCCCGAGCGGCGCAGCGTGACGCTGCGCGGGCCGTCTTGCGCCGGATCGAGCGTGTAGAGCAC
>JAYVTD010000472.1:0-12724 GCA_043774765.1 Rhizobacter sp.
GGCTCCGGCAAGGCGCGCGGCGGCATCAGCAGCGGCAGCGCGAGGGGCAAGGCCATCCACCGCAGGCGCCATGGCAAGGGCAGCACCGCCAGGGCCGCAGCCAGCAGCCCGGCCGCCTGCGCCCACAGCGGCGCGGCCGGCACCGACCACACGGCGCCCGGCAGGCTACCGAGCAGACTGAGCCAGGCATTGAGTTGCTGCACGACCCAGGCGCCGACCGACCACAACGGCACCAGCACCACCCCGAGCAGGGCCAGCGGCGTGATCACCAGGGTGACCAGCGGGATCGCCACCAGGTTCGCGGCAAAACCCACCAGCGACACCTGCTGAAAGAACACCAGCGTCAGCGGCGTGAGGCCGAGGGTGGCGATCAGCTGGGTGCGCAGGCCGTCGCGCATCGCCAAGGCGAGGCGTTGCGGCCAGCCGCGCCAGCCGACCGCTCCGGTGGGCCGCAGCTCGGCGCCGGGTGCGGCCGAAGCCAGCAACAGGCCGACGGCGGCGAACGAGAGCCAGAACCCGGCCTGCAGCAAGGCCCACGGGTCGAACGCAGTCACGACCACGGCGGCGCTCAGCAAGACCAGCACCCACGGCCAGCGCAGCCCGAAGGCTTGCAGGAGCGTGACGGTGGCGAGCATCCACACGGTGCGTTGCGCAGGCACGCCCCAGCCCGAGAACAGAGCGTACGCGATAGCCAGCACCAGGCCAGCCCAGCGTGCGGCATGTGGCACCGGCAGCCACAGCGCCAGGCGCGCGCTGCGGCGCCACAGCGCGGCGATCAGCGCGCCGGTGAGCCAGGCGAACATCGTGATGTGCAAACCGCTGATCGACACCAGGTGCGCCACGCCGGTGTTGCGGTACAGGTCCCAGTCTTCGCGCTCGATCGCGCCCTGGTCGCCGACCGCGAGCGCGGCCAATACGCCGGCGGCGCGGCGGTCGGGCACGCCGGCCTCGATCGCATCGCGCACGCGCTGGCGCAAACGCTCGACGGGGTGGCCGGCGGCGGCGTGCAGCAGCACCGGGGCCGGCGCGTCGCGCACCGCGCCGGTCGCGCGCACACCTTGTTCGAACAACTGCAATTCGTAGTCAAACCCGTGCGGGTTCAGGTTGCCGTGCGGCTGGCGCAAGCGCAGCGTGAACGACCAGCGCTGACCGGCGCGCAGCTCGGTCTGCGGCTGCGTCAGCGCCGCGTCTTCGTGCCAGCCGCTGTACCAGCCGAGCGTGAGCAGCGAAGGCACCTGAACGGGCCGACCATCGAGCTGCGCCGCGTCGACATCAAACCGAAACCGCAGGCCGGCAGCGCTGCGCTGCGGCAGGCTCGCCACGGTGCCGGTGACGCGGAGGTCGCGGCCCTCGAGCGCGGTGGGCAGCTCTTCGGCCAGCCGCAGCGAGGCGCGCCAGCCCGACGCGCCGAAGCCCAGCAAGACCGCGCCGGCCAGGCCGGCGATCAATGCACGGCGCCAGCGCAGCGCAATGCACAAGCCAGCCGCGCCCAGCACCACTGCCGCGATCGACAGCGAAACGCTCCACACGGTCTGCTGCTGCAGCTGCAGCGCCACGCCGGCCAGCCAGGCCAGCGCCGCACCGGCCAGACGCCAGCCGGTGTTTGCTGTTCTCTGCATCGCTGCAGTGTAGGATTTGCCGCTTCTGAACCGATCCCCCACGAACCCATGCCCAACGCTGCCAGCTCCATCTATGACCGGCTCACCGAACGAGGCATCACGCTGCCCCCCCTCGCCATTCCCGCGGCCGCTTACGTGCCCTTCGTGCGCAGCGGCAACCTGATCTTCATCTCGGGCCACATCGCCAAGCGCGACGGCAAAGCCTGGGTCGGCCAGCTCGGCCGCGACACCGACACCGCCACCGGCAAACTCGCCGCCCGCGCGATCTGCATCGACCTGCTCGGCACGCTGCACGCGGCGATCGGCGACCTGAACAAGGTGGTGCGCATCGTCAAGTTGATGAGCCTCGTCAACAGCACGCCCGACTTCACCGAGCAGCACCTCGTGACCAACGGTTGCTCCGAGCTGCTGGGCGAGATCTTCGGCGAACGGGGTGCGCATGCGCGCAGCGCGTTCGGCGTGGCACAGATCCCGATGGGCGCCTGTGTCGAGATCGAGATGATCGTGGAGGTGGCTTGAGCGTGGCCGGCGCGCCAGCGCGCGGCATCAACCCCGGCGTTCTGCTCGCCGGTGTGGCGCTGGTTTGCATCGCGTCCGTCGCTGCCGCCCTCGTCTCGCAGCACGTGTTCGACATGCAGCCCTGCCCCTGGTGCGTGTTGCAGCGCGTGATCTATCTCGCCATCGCGCTGGCTTGCGGCTTGGGGCTGGTCTGGCGCAGCCGCACCGGCCGCCTGGTCTCGATCGCGCTGGCGTTGCTGCTGGCCGTCTCGGGGATCGCCGCCGCGTTGTGGCAGCACTTCCAGGCGGCGGCTTCGGCTTCGTGCAACCTGACGCTCGCCGACAAGATCGTCAGCGGCTGGCTGCAGCTCGACAGCCTGCTGCCCGACGTGTTCTCGCCGCGCGCGAGCTGCGCCGACGCAGCCGTGAACCTGCTCGGGGTGCCCTACGACTTCTGGAGCCTGGCGCTGTTCATCGCGATCGACGGGGTGTTGATGCTGGCGTTGATCACCACGGTGCGCCGCACCTGACGCTCACGGCGCGGCCACCACGCGCATCGCTTTCTGCATCAGGTCTTGCGCCTTGCCCTTGCGTGCGCGCTTGCCCGCATAAGCTGCGAGCGCCGCGCCCTTCAGCAGCTCGTCCTTGGGCTTGCCGCCGCGGCCCGTGCCCTGCACCTGCAGCGCCTGCGCAAAAGCGGCCACGCTGACGAGCGCGTCTTTGATTTCCAGGTCAATCAGCGTCAGGCCGCGGCCGCCGTTGGGCTGCAACTTCAACTCGTCGAGGCCGAACACCAGCAGCCGGCCGATCATCGACAGGCACGCCACCCGCGTCGCGCCGTGAACCGGGCTCGGCGGCAGCGGCTTTTCTTCGGCTTCGAGCGAGAGGAAGCCCTTTCCGCCCTTCTGCCGCGAGACCAGATCGCCGACCGTCGCCAGCAAGCCGAAACCACCCGTGCCCGCGAGCAGCAAGGTTTGCTGCACCGGCCCGGCGTGGTAATGCGACGGCTGCGTGCCTGATTCCAGGTCGATCAACGTCGTGATCGGCTGCCCGTCACCGCGGCCGCTGGGCAGGATGCTGACGGCGACCGAGTAAACACGGCCGTTGCTGCCGAACACCAGCAGCACGTCGACGCTGCGGCATTGGAAGGTGCCGTGCAAGGCGTCGCCGGCCTTGAACGTCAGCGTGGCGGCATCGACCTCGTGGCCCTTCAACGCACGCACCCAGCCCTTCAGGCTGACGACCACGGTGACTGGCTCGTCGACGATCTTCACTTCGGCGACAGCGCGCTTCTCGGTCTGGATCAGCGTGCGGCGCTCGTCGCCGTGCTGTTTGGTGTCCGCCTCGATTTCCTTGATCACCGTGCGCTTCAAGGCGCTCGGGTTGTTCAGGATGTCTTCGAGCTTGGCCTGGTCGGCTCGCAGCGCCGCCAGTTCCTGTTCGATCTTGATGGCCTCGAGGCGTGCCAGCTGGCGCAAGCGAATTTCGAGGATGTCTTCGGCCTGCCGGTCGCTCAGCTTGAAGCGTGCGATCAGCGCCGGCTTCGGCTCGTCGGCCGCGCGGATGATGCGGATCACCTCGTCGATGTTCAGCAGCACGAGCTGCCGGCCTTCGAGCACGTGGACGCGGTCGAGCACCTTCGCCAGCCGGTGCTGGGTGCGCCGCTGCACCGTTGCCATGCGGAACTGCACCCACTCGGCCAGGATCTGGCGCAGGCTCTTCTGCGTCGGCCGGCCGTCGGCGCCGATCATCGTCAGGTTGATCGACGCGGAGGTCTCCAAGCTGGTGTGCGCGAGCAGGATCGTGATCAGTTCCTGCTGGTCGATGGCGCGGGTCTTGGGCTCGAACACGAGGCGCACCGCGGCGTCCTTGCTCGACTCGTCGCGCACCGCGTCGAGCACGCCGAGCACGGTGGTGCGCAGCTGGGTCTGCTCGGTCGACAAGGTCTTCTTGCCGGTCTTGACTTTCGGGTTGCTGAGCTCCTCGATCTCTTCCAGCACCTTCTGCGTGCTGGTCCCATGCGGCAGCTCGGTGACCACGAGCTGCCACTGGCCGCGCGCCAGGTCTTCGATCTTCCAACGCGCGCGCAGCTTCAGGCTGCCGCGGCCGCTCGCGTACGCAGAGCGGATCTCTTCGACGCTGCTGATGATCTGGCCACCACCGGGGTAGTCGGGGCCGGGGATCAGGTCGGCGAAGTCTTCATCGCTCAGCCGTTCGTTGCGGATCAAGGCAATCGCCGCCGCCGCGATCTCGCGCAGGTTGTGGCTCGGCACCTCGGTCGCCAGGCCCACCGCGATGCCGCTCGCGCCGTTGAGCAGCACGAAGGGCAAACGCGCCGGCAAGAGCTTCGGCTCTTCGGTCGAGCCGTCGTAGTTGGGCACGAACTCGACCGTGCCTTCGTCGATCTCGTCGAGCAGCAGCCGGGTGATCGGCGCCAGCCGCGCTTCGGTGTAGCGCATCGCCGCCGCGCCATCTCCATCGCGCGAGCCGAAGTTGCCCTGGCCGTCGATCAGCGGGTAGCGCTGCGAGAAGTCTTGCGCCATGCGCACCATCGCGTCATACGCGGCGGCATCGCTGTGCGGGTGAAACTTGCCGAGCACGTCGCCGACGACGCGCGCGCTCTTCACGGCCTTCGGCCCGCTCGCGGTGGTGAACGCCAGGCCCATGCGTTCCATCGAGTACAGGATGCGCCGCTGCACCGGCTTCTGGCCGTCGCACACGTCGGGCAGGGCTCGGCCCTTGACGACGCTGAGCGCGTATTCGAGGTAGGCGCGCTCGGCGTAGTTGGCGAGCGAGACGGCGCCATCGGCGTCGGTGGGTGACGGTGTGAACAGGTCAGTCATCTGCAAGGATTGGTTTCGAGATCGGTTTAGAGATCAGGCTCACCGCGTCAAACGACGATAACCAGATCGGAGTAGTTCTTGAGCACCGCGTCGCGCGTCAACAAATGCAAAGGCTCGCTCATGGCTTGAGCCACCAGCATGCGATCAAACGGGTCACCGTGCAGCAGCGGGAGCTTGCGCAACCCTCTTGTGTGTGCCCACGTCACCGGCAGCGGTGCGAAAGCAATCTTGTCGAGCTGCGCGTCGAGCTCGTTCTGATCCACACGCAGCTTGCCGAGCGCGCTCTTGATCGTGATCTCCCACAGCGAGACGCTGCTGACGTAGATCGCTTCGGCATCGTTCAACAAGCGCCGCGCGGGCCGGCCTAGCTGTGGTGCGTCCTGCATCACCCACAGCAGGATGTGCGTGTCCAGCAGCAGCTTCAAGTGCGGTCCCGGCCTTCGAACATGGCCAGCAGATCATCGGGCAGGGGCGCGTCGAAGTCGTCGGCGATCTCGATCTCGCCCTTCATCAGCCCATATTTGATCTTGCGCTTGGGGCCATCGCTGAGCGGCACCAGCTTGGCCATTGGCGTGCCTGCCTTGGCGATGATGATGGTCTCGCCGCGGTGCGCCGCATCGACGAGTTGCGAAAGTTGCGTCTTGGCGTCGTAGATGTTGATTTGCATGGCGAGTTTAAGTTGACCAAGGATGGTCAACTGTAGCACCCGTGTCTTCGGCGCACGGCAACGCGATGCCCATTGCGGTTGGACGTCGCCGAGAACGCACGCCGCACTACACTGCCGCGCGATGGACCTGATCGAGCGTGAGGCGGTACTGCAGACGATGCGCGCGCGACTCGGAGAGGCGGCGTCCTGCGGTCACGTGGCCCTGGTCGCTGGCGAGGCGGGGATCGGTAAGACCAGCGTGTTGCGGGCGCTCGCGGCGGCCCATCCGAGCGTGTGGTGGGGCGCCTGCGACGCGCTGCAGACACCGCACCCGCTTGCTCCGCTGCTCGACATCGCGCGCCTCGGCGACGTCCGCTTCGCCAGCCGCCTGGCCGGCCCGAGGCCCGCACTATTCGAGGCCGTGCTCGATGAGTTGCGTCTGGCCGCGGTGCCAGTGTTGGTCGTCATTGAGGACGCCCACTGGGCCGACGACGCGACGCTCGACCTGATCAAATTTCTCGGCCGACGAATCGATCGCACGCGCGCGCTGCTGGTCGTCAGCTATCGGGACGATGAGGTGGCTGCCTCGCATCCACTGCGCCGGGTGATCGGCGAGTTGCCGCGGGCGGCGCTCACCCGCATCGAGCTGGCGCGCCTGTCGCCTGCGGGCGTGGAAACGCTCGCGCGGCGCGCGCTGCGCTCGCCGGCCGGCCTGTTTGCGGCGACCCAGGGCAACCCGTTCTTCGTGACCGAGCTGTTGCGCCACCGGCTCGACGAAGTGCCGCGCACGGTGCAAGACCTGGTGCTCGCCCGCTTCGCCCGGTTGGCAAAGCCGGCGCAGGCCATCGTCCGCCTCGTCTCGATCGTGCCGGGGCATCTCGAGCGCTGGTTGCTCGAAGCGCTGCTCGCGCCGGCGCTGCATGAGCTGGAGGCCTGTCTCGACTCGGGCCTGCTGCTGGCCGACGCGGCAACGCTGAGCTTTCGCCACGAACTGGCAAGAGTCGCCGTCGAGTCCGCGTTGGCGCCGCTGGTGGCCCAGGCACTGCACGCTCAGGTGCTGCGCGCGCTGGCAGCCGACGGCCGCGCCATGCCGGCGGCGCGGCTGGTCCACCACGCGGTGCAGGCAGGCGCCGACGCAGCGCTGCGCCTCCACGCCGCGGCCGCGGCCGACGAAGCACGTGCGCGTGGTGCGCACCGCGAAGCGGCGCGCCACTACCGTACCGCGCTTCAGACCGGCACTGCCGACGAGGACGAGCGCAGGCGCTGGCTCGAGGCCTACGCAGACGAATGCCAACACGTCGACGGGAACGACGAAGGAATTGCTGCACGGCTTCAGCTCGACACGTCGTACCGTCTGAGCGGCGACGTCATGAGCGAAGGGTGCAATCTCAGCCGGCTGGCCCTGCTTTACGTCTTCACGATGCGCAATGCGCAGGCCGATGCGGCGAGCCGGCGTGGCATCGCACTGCTCGAGGCTCAATCGCCCGGCCCGGCGCTCGCCGCCGCCTACGGCACTGAAGCGTCGTTGCGCATGCTCGACCGCGACTGCGCCGAGAGTGCCGAGTGGAGCCGAAAGGCCATCACGCTGGCGCGCACGTTCGGCGACCGCCATCGGCTGTGCGCGTCACTGAGCACGCTCGGCACTGCGCTGGTGTTCATCGATTACGACAGCGGCTGCCGACAGCTGGAAGAGGCGCTGCAGATGGCACTCGATGAAGCGATGCCCGTGCAGGCGGGCAATGCGATGCTGAATCTCGGCTCGGCATCGGGGGAGCTGATGCAGCTTGCCACGGCCGAGCGCTGGCTGCGCGAGGCAATGTCCTTTTGCGGCGAACGTGAACTCGACATGATGGTGCACTACACCAGCGCCTGGCTCGCGCTGTGCGAGCTTCACACCGGCCGCTGGGCTGACGCGGCAGAGCGCGCCAGCGAGATCGTCGCGCGCGCCGGCACGTCGACGATCAGCCGGCTGATGGCGCTGGTGGCACTCGGCAGGCTGCGCCTGCGCCGTGGCGATCCCGGGGCAGACAATGTGCTCGACGAGGCCCTGGCGCTCGCCGGCCCCAGCGACACGCTGCAGCGCATCGCGCCGGTGAGCGCGGCCCGCGCCGAGGCCGCCTGCGCGCGCGGCGATAACGCCGCGGCCGCCGTCGAGGCGCAGGCCGCGCTGCCGCTCGCGGTGCGCCAGCGGCACCCATGGTTCATCGGCGAGCTGGCGTACTGGTGCTGGCGCGCCGGCGCCCTCGACGCCGCGCCACCGGAGTGCGCCGAGCCGTACGCGCTGCAGATCGCCGGCCGGTGGCGCGAGGCCGCTGCCGCCTGGCAGCGACTCGGCTGCCCGTACGAACAGGCGCGCGCGCTCGCCGAGGGCGACACCCGCGCCCAGCAAGAGGGGCTGGCGCTGTTCGAGCGCCTCGGCGCCCGTCCCGCAAGCGAGGCCTTGCGCCGGCGCCTGCACGAGGCCGGTGTACGCGGGATCGCACGCGGTGCCCGTCCTTCGACGCGCGAGCGTCTGTACGGCCTGACGACCCGGGAGCTGCAGGTGCTGCAGTTGTTGTGCATGGGCTTGCGCAACGCCGAGATCGCGCAGCGGCTCAGTCGCTCGGTGCGCACCGTAGACCATCACCTCGCTGCGGTGTTCATCAAGCTCGGCGTCGACTCGCGGGTGGCCGCCATCCAAGTCGCGCAACGCGCCGGCCTGGCGACCCAATCTGGGCAGGCGCCGGCGTCAAAGTAGGCAGGTCTGCCGACGCGGCGCCGCTGCGCCTCGGAGATCCTCGGCATCGACGGCGCTGTGCCGTCGACGCCGAGGAGACCGCGATGCCCCGCTACCTGATCGAACGCACCTTTCCCGATGGACTGTCGATACCCATGAACGATGACGGCCGCAAGGCCGTGGCCGGGGTCATCGCCAACAACGCCGCTCTCGGCGTGACCTGGCTCCACTCGTACGTGAGCCCGGACCGCAAGAACACCTTCTGCATCTACGACGCGCCGACGCCCGAGGCGATCCGCCAGGTCGCCGACCGCAACGGCTTGCCGGTGAACCGCATCGCCGAGGTAAACGTGCTCGACCCCTACTTCTACCAGTCGTGATGCGGCCCGGAGGCACTGCCATGAAACAGACCACGATGACCCTTGCCGGCACCGCGCTTGCGCTAACGCTTGCGCTGCAGGCGCCGGCCTTCGGCCACGGCGACGCCGCCGAATCCGACGACACCATACAAGCGCTGATCTCCCAGGTGCGGCGCGCCACCGCTGCGTTCCAGGACGTGCAGGTCGCGCGCGCAGCCGGCTACGAGCAGTTCCTCAGCTGCGTCGACCAGCCCGGCCAGGGCGCCATGGGCATCCACTACCTCAACGGCACGCTCGTCGCCGACGCGGTGCTGGATCCACTGCGCCCCGAGGCGCTGATGTACCAGCCGAAGAAGAATGGCCAGCTCGAGCTCGTGGGCGTCGAGTACATCGTATTCCAGGACGCGTGGGACGCCTTGCATCCGCAGCCGCCGGTGCTCTTCGGCCATCCGTCCCATCTGGTGCGCAGCCCCAACCGCTACGGCGTGCCGGCCTTCTACGAGCTGCACCTTTGGGTGTGGGAGCACAACCGCAACGGCATCTTCAACGACTGGAATCCGAAGGTCCGCTGTCCGTGACGACGAAGGCGAACCAGGCTCGATCGCTGGTCCTGGATCGCGTCAGCGCGGGAAGCGCTCGCGCAGCTTGAGTTTCCAGAATTTGCCGGTCGAGGTGCGCGGCACCGCGTCGATCACTTCGTAACGGTCGGGTAGCTGCCATTTCGCGAAGCCGTGCTTGAGCAGGTGCGCTCCCAGCTCGGCCGGGGTCGCATTCTGCCCCGGTTTCATCGCCACGCAGGCGAGCGGCCTTTCGCTCCATTTTTCGTCGGGGATCGCGATCACCGCCGCCTCGGCGATGGCCGGGTGCGCCATCAGCGCGTTTTCAAGGTCGACCGAGCTGATCCACTCGCCGCCCGACTTGATCAGATCCTTGGTGCGGTCGGTGATGCGCACGAAACCTTGCGCGTCCATCGTCGCCACGTCGCCGGTGCGCAGCCAGCCGTCGGCGGTGAACTTGTCTGCAGTGACCGGCACCTCGTGGTACGAGCCGGTGATGAACGGGCCGCGCACCTGGATCTCGCCCATGCTGGTGCCGTCGTGCGGCGCGTCGCTGCCGTCGTCGGCGCGAATCCGCACATCGACCAGCGGCACCGGCATGCCGGCCATCGCAGCGCGCCGGAAACGTTCGTCTTCGCCGGCGTTTTCGATCTTCGGCGAGACCGTGGCGAGCGGCGAGGTTTCGGTCATGCCCCAGCCTTGCGCGAGCCAGACACCATGGCGGTCGAAAGCCCGGATCAAGGACTCGGGCACGGCCGCACCACCGACCATCGAGCGCATGCCGTTCGGCAACTGCCAGCGCCCGGGCTCTTCGGTGAGCGCGCGCTCGAAGCGCTGGATCAGACCGAGCCAGATCGTCGGCACGCCGACACACAGCGTCGGCGGCTCGGCCTTGATCAGGTCGAGCAGGTCGTCGGGGTGCAGGTGCGGGCCGGGGAACACGAGCTTCGCGCCCATCATCACCGCGCCATACGGCAGGCCCCAGCAGTTGGCGTGGAACATCGGCGTGACCGGCAGCAGCACATCGCTCGTGCGCAGGCTCCAGTTCTCGCCGAGGCAGCCGACCAGCGTGTGCAGCACGGTCGAGCGATGCGAATAGACCACGCCTTTCGGCCGCCCGGTGGTGCCCGAGGTGTAGCACATGGCGACCGGGTCATTCTCGTCGTGCGCAGCGTACGTGAACGTATCGGGTGCGGCGTTGGCGAGCAGCGTCTCGTAGTTGTCGAACTCGGCCGCAACCGGCGCGCCGGAGAACGGGAACACGATCACCCGCTCGAACTTGTGCAGATGCGCGAACTGCTTGTACAGCGTCAGCAGCACGTCGTCGACGATCAGGAAGCGGTCCTGCGCGTCGCCCGCGATCCAGCCGATCTCGTCGGGCGAGAGGCGCAGGTTCAGCGTGTGCATCACGCCGCCCGCGGCCGGAATGCCGAAGTAACACTCCAGGTGCGCGTGGTGGTTCCAGCTCAGCGTGGCGACACGGTCGCCCTTTTTCAAACCGAGTTTTTGCAGCGCCGACGCGAGCGCACGCGTGCGCCGGTGGATCTGCGCATAGCTGTGGCTTCGCAGCGACTTGTCGGGCAGGCGCGAGACGACGGGGTTGTCAGGAAAGAGATGCCCGGCGCGGTCGAGCAGGTGGTTCAGCGACAGCGGTACATTCATCATCGTGGCGTGCATGGTCCAAGCCTCCTGTTTTTCGCCATCATGCCGCACCCATGAGCCGCTGCTGCAGCAGGGCGGCATGTTCAGGTTCCAGCATCGCCATCACGATCAGCGAGTCGTAACCGCTGTCGGTGCGCACGCTCTCGCGCAACCTGCCCTCTTCGACGAAACCTTCGGCACGGTACAAGGCCTGCGCACGCACGTTACGCGCTTTCACGTCGAGCCAGAAACGGTGCGCGCCGAGATCGCGGAACGCCATCTGCGCCAGCAACCGGATGCAGGCACGGCCGACACCCTGCGCCTGCACGGCCGGCAACAGCACGATGCGTTTCAGCTCGACCGAGCGGTGCGGGTTGCGGCAACCCTGCAGGATCACGAAGCCGGCCGACGGATAGCCCGCGCCGGCCTCGACGATGAAGTGGCGAAAGTCGGGGAAGCGGATCGCGCCTTCGTGCTGGGTGCGCTCCCAGGGCGTGATGAACGGAAGGTTGGCAGAGTCTTGCTCGACCGAGATCACGAAGTCGAGGTCGGATGTCATGGTCGGGCGCAGGCGCACCGCGGGTGCGTTCATGCGGCGAACGGGTTGACGATGGTGAGGGCACGGTCGATGCGAAGACCGTGCTGCATGTCTTCGCTGTAAAGCATCGCTGAGCCTGCCTCCAGCGCAGCGGCGACGATCATCGCGTCGTAGACCGACAGCGAGAAGCGCCGCGCCAGCGCCACGCCTTGATCGTGCAACTCGGCTGTGAGACCGACCACGCGGCAACGGCGCCGAATCAGGCCGAGGATGTCGACGACTTCTTCCCAGCTCAGGCCGGCCTTGCGCCGCCCGGCGTTCGCGAACTCGTTCAACACCTGCACGCTGATGACGCCACCTTCGGCCAGCAGGCTTTCGGCACGGTCGGCCTTGGCGGCGTCGCTTGAAACGAGGTAGAGCAGCACGTTGGTGTCGAGAAACGCGGCTGCCGGCGACGGTCTGGCCATCAGCGCCTTTCGTTGGCTTCGAGCCGATCGAACTTGAAGCCCTCCGGCAGCCTACCCCGGTACGCGCGCAAACGCGCCAGCACGTCGGCCACACCGGCACGGCGCGCCACCACAAAGCGGCGCGGGCCGGAGACTTCGATTTCGATGTCGTCGCCTTCCTTCAGGCCCAGCACCTCGACCACCTGCGCGGGCAGCCTGACTGCCAGGCTGTTGCCCCATTTCGAGACTTGCATGTCAGACTCCCTCTGGATATACGAGTCAGAATTGTATATCCAACCAGACCCAACCCCTCACACGTCCACTTCGATGTCGTCGCCGTGCAATTCCATCAGGTCACGCCGCGCCTGCGCTTCGCCCTTGCCCATGAGCTTTGTCATCGAAGCCACGGTTTCGGTGAAGCCCAGGGCCGCGAACTCGACCTGCAACAGGCGGCGCGTGTCGGGGTTCAGCGTCGTGTCCCACAACTGCTCGGCGTTCATCTCGCCCAGGCCCTTGAAGCGGCTGATGCTCCACGAGTTTTCGCGCGCACCTTCCTTGCGCAGCTTGTCGAGCGTGGCGGTGAGTTCACCTTCGTCGAGCGCGTAGATTTTGGCTGCGGGCTTCTTGCCGCGTGCCAGCGCGTCGATGCGGAACAACGGCGGCTTGGCGATGCAGATGTGGCCGGTCTCGATCAACTTGGGGAAGTGGCGGAAGAACAGCGTCAGCAACAGCACCTGGATGTGCGAGCCGTCGACGTCGGCGTCGCTCACCAAACTCATGGGCAAGGGCGAGGCCCAGGCGCGGCGCGACCTGATGGAGTTGCGTGGTGACGATGTCGAGGTGGATGTGTAGGCGCTGCCC
>JAYVTD010000473.1:0-6797 GCA_043774765.1 Rhizobacter sp.
GCCGCATCGGCAGCTGAACACGCGGGCAAGAAGCAAAAAGCAGCGACCGGGCGCGGGCCCGGTCTCCTCGAAGAGGAATGGCCGCGGGCAAGACGCTCGCGGCCTCTTTTTTTGGGAGCGCGGTTCAGGCCCTGCGCGGCCGGTCGGTGGGGCGCGACAGCGCCTCGCCCATCTGGGCGCGGAATAACATTTCGTCGGTGGTGCGCAGGCGGCGGCAGACCTCGCGACCCATGTTCATCTGGATCAGCGCGAACTGTTCGGTATCGCGCTCGAACAGGCGCAGCAGGTCGCCGCTGCCGAGCTCGATCGCGACACAGTCGGTCTCTGCACGCACCGAGGCGCTGCGCGGGCACAGGTCCATCAGCGCCATCTCGCCGAAACAGTCGCCGGGCTCCATGCGCTGCAGCACGAATTCGCAGCCCTGCCAGCTCTTGAACACCGCGACGCCACCCGACTCCAGCACGAACATGGACTGCGCCGGGTCGTCTTCGCGGAAGAAATACGCGCCGGCAGCCACGCTCACTTCGCGTGCTTGCGCCAGCAGGAACAGCAGCGCGTCGTCGCGGATCGCACCGAAGATCGGCATGCGCTGCAGCAATTCGAGTCGCACCGGCTGCATGGTTGTCTCCTCGCGGCGTGGCCCCGTCGCCGGGCCTTTGCAGTGTACGGCTACGGGTTGATCGGGAGGCCGGCCGGCGGCCGCCAACCTACCATGGCTCGACACCAACGCGCGGAGGAACCGATGGCTCATGCCCATCCGCTGGACCGACTGATCGGTGCTGAGATGCCTTCGTTTCGAACCGCTGCCGATGTCGCGGCCTTCGAAGCCACGCCCTGCGCCGACCGCATCAAGGCGCAGAGCACCTACGAGGCTCTGCAACTCGGCGCGGCGATCGACCCCGACGTGGCCGCGATCCGGTTCCTGACGAAAGGCGACCCCAACGAAGCGCCCGTCACGATCAGCTTCGCCCAGTTCGTCGCGCGGGTCACGCAGTCGGCCAACTTCTTTCACGATCTGGGGGTCGGGCCGAACGACGTGGTCAGCCTCCTGATGCCGCTCTTGCCGCAGACCTTCTTTACGCTGTTCGGCGCGCAGGCCGCCGGCATCGCCAACCCGGTGAACCCGCTGCTCTCGGCCGCGCAGATCGTCGAGATCCTGCGCGCCGCGAACACCAAAGTGCTGGTGGCGCTCGGCCCCGTGCCGGGCACCGACATCTGGGACAAGGTGCAGCAGATCAAGGGCCAGCTGCCGAACCTGAAGGCGATCGTCGTCGTGCACGGTGCGGCCGACCAAGCGAACGCGGTCTACAACTTCGATGCGATGGTGGGGCAGTTCCCGGCCGATCGCCTGATCAGCGGACGGCAAATTCTGGGCAGCGACACGGCCGGCTACTTTCACACCGGCGGCACCACCGGCACGCCCAAGCTCGTGCGCCACACGCACGCCAACCAGGTCTACCAGGCCTGGGCGGTGGGCCTGATGCTGCCGTTCGGCCCGGGCCGCAACCTGCTGTTCGGCCTGCCGCTGTTTCATGTGGGCGGTGCGCTCACGCAAGGCCTGGCGCCGCTCGCTGGCGGCAACACGCTGGTCGTGCTGGCGCCTTCGGGCTGGCGCGAACCGAACGCCATCCGCAACGTGTGGCGCCTGGTCGAGCGCTACCAGCCGGAAGTGTTCGGCGGCGTGCCCACGGTGTTGGCGGCGGCCATCCAGGTGCCGGTGGGTGGGGCAGACACCTCAAGCATCCGCGTGGCCTCGGGCGGCGGTTCGGCGATTCCGGTCGCGGTGGGCAAGGTCTACACCGAACAGCTCAGGGTGCCTGTGCTTGAGGTCTATGGCATGACCGAAACCTCGAGCGTGCACACCATCGCGTACCGCGACCGGCCGGTGCGCCTCGGGTCTGCGGGCCACGCCGTGCCGTACAGCAAGGTGCGCATCGTCAAGGTCGATGGCGAAGGCCGCCTGGCGGGCGAGTGCGCCACCAATCAGATCGGCGTGGTCGCGATGGCCGGGCCGGGTGTGTTCTCGGGTTACCTGAGCGACGTGCACAACCAGGGCGCGTTCGTGGAGCCGGGTTGGGTCAACTCCGGCGACCTGGGGCGGCTCGACGAAGAGGGTTACCTGTGGATCACCGGCCGCGCCAAAGACCTGATCATTCGCGGCGGCCACAACATCGACCCGCTCGCGATCGAAGAGGTGTTCTTCCAGCACCCCGGCGTGGCGCTGGTGGCCGTGGTCGGCGAGCCCGATGCCTACGCGGGTGAACTGCCGGTCGCCTTCGTGCAACTCAAGCCGGGGGTGACGCTCGCTGCCGGCGAGCTGACCGAGTTCGTGCGCGAAAGAACGCCCGAGCGCGCCGCCGTGCCGGTGCAGGTGTACTTCATCGACGCGATTCCGCTCACCGCGGTCGGCAAGGTGTTCAAGCCTGCCTTGCGCTGGGATTCGACCCAGCGCGCCGTGAGCCGCATGCTGGCCGACCTGGCGCCGCTGGGTGCCACGGTCAAGGTCGAGGCCGGGCCGCACGCGGTGCATGGCGGGCTGATCAGGGTGCGCATCGCAGGCGTGGCCGATGCCGCGCGCGCATCACTCGCGCAGCAGGTGGGCCAGCGGCTCGACCCGCTGGTCACGCACCACGAGATCGTCTGGGCCTGACGCTCAGGGCTTCGCCGCCATCACCTCACTGATCCAGCCATCGACCGCCCTCTCCAGCACGGGGAGCGGCACCGAGCCCTGGTCGAGCACCACGCGGTGGAACTGGCGGATGTCGAAGCGGGCGCCGAGCTTCGCTCTTGCACGGTCGCGCAGCTCGACGATCTTCAGCTGGCCGGTCATGTAGGCCAGCGCCTGTGCTGGCCACGAGTAGTAACGATCGACCTCCGAGTTCACGAAGTTCGGCTCCCATCCGGTGCGCTCGATCATGTAGTCGACCGCCTGCTGGCGGCTCCAGCCGAGCGCGTGGATGCCGGTGTCGACCACCAGCCGCGCGGCACGCAAGGCTTGCCATTGCAGGTGGCCGAAACGGCTCAGCGGGTCCTTGTACAGGCCGAGGTCGAAGCCCAGCGTCTCGGCATAGAGCGCCCAGCCTTCACCGAAGACGGTGTAGCCACCGCCGCGCCGAAAACGCGGCAACTCGCCGAGTTCGACGGCGCGTGCGATCTGCAGGTGGTGGCCCGGCACGGCCTCGTGCGCGACCAGCGTTTCCATGGCCCAGATCGGGCGCTTCTGGTAAGCCTGCGCATTGGCGTTGAACCAGCCGGCGCGGGTGCCTTCGAGCCCCGGCCCGGTGTAGTACTCGGCGCGGTCGGTGCTGAAGTGCGACGGCATCGCGCGCACGCCGTAGGGCGCGCGCGGCAGCTCGGCAAACAGCTTCGGCAGCTCGGGGTCGATGCGCTTGGCGATGTCGCGGTAACCGGCGAGAAGAGCTTCGGGTCTGGTGTGAAAGTGCTTCGGGTCTGTGTTCAGTTGGTTCACGAACGTGCTGAAGTTGCCCTCGAACTTCACGT
This sequence comes from Rhizobacter sp., assembly GCA_043774765.1. Taxonomy (GTDB): domain Bacteria; phylum Pseudomonadota; class Gammaproteobacteria; order Burkholderiales; family Burkholderiaceae_C; genus LMDS01. The sequence goes on from JAYVTD010000473.1 coordinate 3,502, forward strand.
CCTTCATCACCGCCTCCATCTCGCCACGTAGCCGCGCCATCTCGCGCAGGCCGATGGCGTGGATCTGCGCCGGCGTCTGCGCCGTGGTGGTGCTCGACTGCACCTGCGCCGCGTACACCTCGGCGCCGCCCGGGTAGCTGCCGAGCGCGCCGCTGGCCGGCTCGGCCGGCATGTACTCGTCGACCACGAAGGCGCGAAGGCGGCGCAGCGCCGGCTCCACCTGCTCCTTGATCGCGCGCCGGGCTTGTGCGCTCAGCACTTCCTGCTCGGCGGCGGGAATGTCTTTGCCCAGGCGCGTGAACGGCTCGAAAAAAGGGCTCTTGTCGACCTCGCTGTCGAGCTGCCCGTCGATCGCCGGCAGCACCCGGTCGAGCACGGCGCGCGGTGGCACCCAGCGCAGTCGGATGCCTTCACGCAGCCACATCAGTTCCTGCTCCACGCGCTTCGGATATGCGGCCATGCGCGCGAGCATCTGCTCGACTTCGCTGCGCCGGGCCACCGGGCTGGCCCCCAGCAGGTCGGCGAAGTCGGTGTGAAAGCCGCCGAGCGCACCCAGACTCATGGTGCGGTAGCCGAGGAAGGGCTCGAAGCGCAGCTGCTCCTGAAGCTGCAGCACGAAGATTTCGAGCGAGACACGGTCCTTCGCCGACAGGCTTTCGCGGCGGATCGCCTGCGCCGCGGCCAGATCGCTGCGGGCCATGGCGTGCGCGGCGGCGTCGGCTTCGCGCGAGGCATCCGCAAGGCGGTCACCGTAGCGGTGGTCGCCCAGGAACGTGGCCCACTCGGGGAAGGTCTTCATCGACCATTCCCAGCGCGCGTCGAACAGCGCATGCAGGCGCTTCGTCTCAGTCGGGCCGATCGGGTCGGCCGCATGGGCGGGGTGCAGCGCGAACACGAGCGCCGCGCCGGCCACGATCAGGCCCTTCAGGATGCCAAGGTATTTCAAGGTCACGTCCCGGTGTTTGAACAAGCCGGCGACGCTAGCGCAGGCTCGGCTCCGGCGCAATCCTCAAGTCATCTTTGGCGGCCAGTGGTGTGTTTCGCCCTGGCAGCTGCGACACCAGGCGTAGAGCGCGTCGTAGAGCACCATGCCCCGGTCGAGCATCTCGTGGTCGTAGCAGCAGATGTTCGACAGGCCGAGCGAGATCGCGTACAGGCCGGCCGACTGCGGCGCGAGATCGAGCCGCGATGTGTCGGCGCCGCGCACGATGGTCGCGAGCTGCGCGAGCGCGGGTTCGGTCAGTTCGTACTTCGCGATGAAAGCATCGAAGCTGCACAGCTCGCCCACATGCGTCATCGCCACCCCGGGAATGTCGTAAGGCACGGCGCCGGTCTCTGCCGCCACCCGCAGTACGTCGGCCGAGGGCACGTAAAGGAACTCGGCTTCGGGGTCGACGAAGCGTGCCACCAGCCAGGGGCAGGCGATGCGGTCGATCTTCGGCCGCTCGCGTGTCACCCACTTCATGACGATCTGCCAGCGCCGCCGTGCGGCCGCACCGGCAGCCCGGCCTGTTGCCACCCGGTGATGCCACCGACAAGCGTGCGCACGTCGAGCAGCGCGTGCGCGAAGCCGGCGCTCTTCCACAGGGCCAGTTCGCTCGGGATGATCTGGTTCATGGCGAAGTTCTCCTAACGAAGCAGGTGAACGGCAAGGCCGATCACGGCGCAGGCCGCGATCACCTCGATGACGCCGCGCTTGAAGCGCAGCAGGGCCACGGCGGCACCGAGCGCGATCAGCGCCGACACTGCGTCGAAAGGCCCCGACCAGCCCTTTGGCCACAGCACGTGGTAACCGAAGAACAAGGCGAGGTTCAGGATCACGCCGACCACGGCGGCGGTGATCGCGGTGAGCGGGCCGGTGAACTTCAGGTCGCCGTGGGTGGCTTCCACGAGCGGCCCGCCGGCCAGGATGAACAGGAACGACGGCAGAAAGGTGAACCAGGTGACCAGCGTGGCCGCCACCGCGCCGGCCAGAAAGAGCCGGTCGGTGCCGAACAGCGCAGCGAGATCGCTGCTCTGGTAGCCGCCGACGAAGGCGACGAAGGCCACCACCATGATCAGCGGGCCGGGCGTGGTTTCGCCCAGCGCCAGGCCGTCGATCATCTGCGTCGGCGTCAGCCAGCCGTAGTGCGACACGGCACCCTGATAAACATAAGGCAGCACGGCATACGCGCCGCCGAAGGTCAGCAGCGCGGCCTTGGTGAAGAACCAGCCCATCTGCGTGAGCGTGCCGGCCCAGCCTTGCAGCGCGTAGAGCAGCGCCATCGGCAGGGCCCACAGCAGCGCAACCGCCACGGTCAGCAGCACGAGCCGCGAGGCCTTGAAGCGCGCGTGGGCGGGTGTCGGCGTGTCGTCGTCGATCAGCGCGGCGCCGAACGACTTGGTTGCCGCACCGTGCGCGCCGCCGGCGCGAAAGCGCTCCGGTGACACGCGCCCGCCGACGTAGCCGATCAGCGCCGCCGCCGCCACGATGGCGGGGAAGGGCACGTTCAGCGCGAAGATCGCGACGAACGAAGCGGCGGCGATCGCCCACAACAGGTTGTTCTTCAAGGCCCGCGAGCCGATGCGGTGCGCCGCCTGCGCCACGATGGCCGTGACCGCAGGCTTGATGCCGTAGAACAGCCCGGCCACCAGCGGAACGTTGCCGAACGCGATGTAGACCCAGGAGAGCGCGATCAATATGAACAACGACGGCAGCACGAACAGCGCGCCTGCGACCACGCCGCCGCGGGTGCGGTGCATCAGCCAGCCGATGTAGGTGGCGAGCTGCTGTGCTTCGGGGCCGGGCAGGACCATGCAGTAGTTCAGCGCGTGCATAAAGCGCCGCTCGCTGATCCAGCGCCGGCGCTCGACGAGCTCGGTGTGCAGAAGAGCGATCTGCCCGGCCGGCCCGCCGAAGCTGACGAAGCCGAGCTTGAGCCAGAAGCGGAACGCTTCGCCGAAGCTGACCGGCGCAGGCGGTGTGCCGGTGTCGCCCGGGTCTTTGGCAGGCAGGGCGGAACTCAAGTCGTGGCCTCTTTCTGGAATGCAGTGAACAGGCCTTCAAACACGCCGCCGGCCACGAGCAGCAACTGGTCGTCGTCGGGGATCGCTTCGCGCAGACCGGCCAGCACCCGCTCCACGCCGTCGGCCTCGGGCGGGCGCACGCCACCGGCGTCGAGCCCGTGCACCAGCGTGCCCAGGCGCAACAGTGCAGGAGATTCCAGCGCGAAGCTCGCGAGCAGCGTCTCGAAGGTCACGCGCGCGCCGACGTGGCTGAAGGTGGCGCCGTCGAAGTCGAAACCGATCGCCTTCTT
>JAYVTD010000474.1:0-2500 GCA_043774765.1 Rhizobacter sp.
TGCTGGGCTGGCGCGCCACGCGCGACCTCGACTCGATGTGTGTGGACAGCTGGCGCTGGCAACACATGAACCCGAACGGGTTCGCGGATTGAGCTGCCCTTCTCTTTTCACTTTCACCACATTGCCATGATCCTTGTCACGGGCGGCGCCGGCTTCATCGGCGCGAACTTCATCCTCGACTGGCTCGAGCAAGTCGGGGAGCCGGTACTCAACCTCGACGCACTCACGTACGCCGGCAACCTGGAGAGCCTGGCCTCGCTGAACGGCGATGCGCGCCATGTGTTCGTGCACGGCGACATCACCGACCGCGCGCTGCTCGACCGCCTGTTCGCGCAGCACCAACCGCGCGCCGTGGTTCACTTTGCCGCCGAGAGCCATGTCGACCGCAGCATCCACGGCCCGGCCGAGTTCGTGAAGACCAACATCGAAGGCACGTTCACGCTGCTCGAGGCAACACGTGCGCACTGGTCCACCTTGCAGGGCGATGCCAAGGCGAGTTTTCGTTTCCACCATGTCTCGACCGACGAGGTCTACGGCTCGCTGGCCAAAGGCGAAGCGGCTTTCACCGAGACCCGCGCCTACGAGCCGAACAGCCCGTATTCGGCGAGCAAGGCCGCCAGCGACCACCTGGCGCGCGCCTGGTTCCACACCTACGGCCTGCCGGTCGTCACGAGCAACTGCTCGAACAACTACGGCCCGTACCACTTTCCCGAGAAGCTGATCCCGCTGATGATCGTCAACGCCCTGGCCGGCAAGCCGCTGCCGGTGTACGGCGACGGCCAGCAGATCCGCGACTGGCTCTACGTGAAGGACCACGCCTCGGCGATCCGCGCGGTGCTGGCGCGTGGCACGCCGGGCGAGACCTACAACGTCGGCGGTTGGAACGAAAAGCCCAACATCGAGATCGTGCAGACCGTCTGCGCGCTGCTCGACGAAATGCGGCCCGATGCGGCCGGCAGCCACGCGCGGCTCATCACCTATGTGACCGACCGGCCCGGTCACGATCGTCGTTATGCCATCGACGCGCGCAAGATCGAACGCGAGCTCGGCTGGAAGCCAGCCGAAACCTTCGAGACCGGCATCCGCAAGACCGTGCGCTGGTACCTCGACCATGCCGACTGGGTGGCGCATGTGCAGAGCGGCGCCTACCGCGACTGGGTTTCGACCCAGTACGGCTCATGAAGATCCTGCTGCTCGGCAAGAACGGCCAGGTCGGCTGGGAACTGCAACGTTCGCTCGCCGTGCTCGGCGACGTGGTGGCGCTCGACTTCGACAGCCCCGGGCCGCTGACGGCCGATTTCTCGAAGCCTGAATCGCTCGCCGCCACGGTGCGCGCGCTGGCGCCGCAGATCATCGTGAATGCGGCCGCGCATACGGCCGTCGACAAGTGCGAGAGCGAACCCGATGTCGCACGCGCCTTGAACGCCACCTCGCCGGCCGTGCTGGCGCGTGAAGCGAAAGCCTTAAGCGCCTGGCTGGTGCACTACAGCACCGATTACGTGTTCGACGGCAGCGGCAGCACACCCTGGCTCGAAGACTCGAAGACCGGCCCGCTCAACGTTTACGGCGCCACCAAGCTCGAAGGCGAAGCAGCGATCCGGGCCAGCGGCTGCAAGCACCTGATTCTGCGCACCAGCTGGGTCTACGGCGCGCGCGGTGGCAACTTCGCGAAGATCATGCTCAAGCTCGCGGCAGAACGCGAGCGCCTCACGGTGATCGACGACCAGTTCGGCGCACCGACCGGCGCCGACATGCTGGCCGACATCACCGCCCACGCGATCCGCGCCGCGGCACAGCGTGATGGGCTGGCGGGCACTTACCACGCAGTCGCAGCCGGCGAAACGACCTGGCACGGTTATGCGCGCCATGTGATCGAGTTCGCGCGCGCGGCGGGGCGGCCGATCAAGGTCGCGCCTGGTGCCATCGAGCCGGTGCCGACCAGCGCTTTCCCCACGCCCGCGAAACGCCCGGGCAATTCACGCATGAACACGCAAAAACTGCGCGACAGCTTCGGCCTCAGCCTGCCCACCTGGCAAGCCGGCGTCGACCGCTTGCTGACCGAAGTGCTGGGCTGACCGACAACACCATGAACACACAAGAACGCAAAGGCATCATCCTCGCCGGGGGCTCCGGCACCCGGCTGCACCCGGCCACGCTGGCGATGAGCAAACAGCTGCTGCCGGTGTACGACAAGCCGATGGTGTACTACCCGCTGAGCGCGCTGATGCTGGCCGGCATGCGCGACATCCTGCTGATCAGCACACCGCAAGACATTCCGCGATTCGAGGCCCTGCTCGGCGACGGCGCACGCTGGGGCGTGAACATCAGCTACTGCGTGCAGCCCAGCCCCGACGGCCTGGCGCAGGCCTTCATCCTCGGCCGCCAGTTCGTCGGCAGCAGCCCCAGCGCCCTGGTGCTGGGCGACAACATCTTCCACGGCCATGACCTGCAGCGACAGCTCGTCATGGCCGGCAATCGCACCAGCGGCGCGTCGGTGTTC
>JAYVTD010000475.1:0-8783 GCA_043774765.1 Rhizobacter sp.
CATCTCGATGCCTCGCTCTACACATGTCTACAGATCTTGTCGGTCTCGGTCTTCGAGAAAACCGAGGTTTCATGCGCCTTGCAGCCCGATCGATCCCAAACAAAACCAGCCATGACCGATAACCAATTGATTCTGTTCGACTTTTAACCGGACACTACTGGGTCCCAGTATCCCAACAGCTTGTCACTCAACCTGGTCCACGACCCCGGCCAGTCCTGGAACGCACTGACTGTAGGCGCGTTCACCGAGAAGACTGCGATCACCGAGCCCGGGGCCGCGTACTTCAATCCCGTCGCGCCGAGCGGAGCGCTGAGCCCGTTCACGTCAAGTTCGTTCGGATGGAATGAGCGCGCCTGGCCGCTCAAGCCCGATGTCGTGTTCGAGGGCGGTAACGCCGGCACCGACGGCGTGAACACGGATACCTTCGCGAGCCTCGAACTGCTCACCACGAACAACCGTCCCCTGACGCGTCTCTTCTGGACCACCAACGCCACCAGCGCAGCGTCGGCACTGTGCTCGCGAATGGCGGCCCAGATCATGGCGGCTTACCCCACGCTTCGCCCGGAGACGATTCGTGCCTTGATCGTTAACTCGGCGGAGTGGACCGAGCCGATGCTGCAGATGTACCCGCCGAACGGAGCGCGCCGCACCAAGCAGGAGTACGCCACCCTGATCCGTCACAGCGGATGGGGTGTGCCAAGCCTGGAGCGCGCCCTGTGGAGCGCCGGCAACTCGCTGTCGCTGGTGGTAGAAGACGAGGTGCGTCCGTACAAGAAGGAAGGCAGTGTCATCAAGTCGCGTGACATGAACCTTCACTCGCTGCCTTGGCCCAAGGACCAGTTGGAAGCGCTGCAGAACGCCCAAGTCGAAATGCGCGTCACGCTGTCGTACTTCGTGGAGCCGAATCCCTCGGCGCGGGGTAGCTCATCCAAGTACCACTACCCATCTCATCGCCTGCGCTTTGCCGTTCGCCGGCCGCTTGACTCGGTGGAAGACTTTCAAGGGCGCATCAACGCCGCAGCCATTCGAGAGGAAGCCGGTCGCGTTGCCGCCCCAACCGACTCACACTGGGTTCTCGGCGACAACTTCCGGCATCGTGGTTCTTTGCATCAAGACGTTTGGCGTGGCAGCGCGGCTGACCTCGCGAGCCGTGGCTTCATCGCCGTCTACCCGTCGACGGGATGGTGGCGCACGCGGCCGGCACAAGAACGCTATGACCTGCCGGCACGATACAGCCTGGTCATCTCCATCCGTACACCCGAAACCGAAGTCGATCTCTACACCCCGATTGCCCAACAGGTGGCGGCGCAGGTTGCTGTGCCGGTTGTCGTGAACACCTGAACACACTGCACATGGACTACGAAGAATTGAAGTTGCTGGAGGCCGACCTGTGGGAGGCTGCCGACCAGTTGTGTGCGAACTCCAAGCTGACGGCGAGCGAATACTCGATGCCGGCGCTGGAGCTAATCTTTCTGCGCCATGCCACCACCCGATTCAACGCGCTGTCGCCTGAAGTAGAGAAGGCGGTGCCAGCACGCGCGACAGACGCACTGCGCGAGAACCGCATCAAACTCGGCTTCCAAGGTAAGGCCGCCGTCTACCTGCCCGAGACGGCGCGGTACGACTACCTGGCTGCGCTGCCAGCCGGTACCAAGGTGGGCGAGGCCATCTGCGACGCGATGATGGCCATTGAAGACTCGGTGACTGACCAGAAAGGCCAGAAGCTGCTGGAAGGCGCGCTGCCCAAGGACTACCCTGGGCTTGAGCAAGACCTGCTGGCTGAGTTGCTGAAGATATTCAACCGCCCGGCCTTGCAGACCGCCACAGGTGACGTGTTCGGTCGAACCTACCAATATTTCCTGAACCAGTTCGCGCAGCGCGGCGCGCAAGAAGGCGGCGAATTCTTCACGCCGCCGAGCCTGGTTCGCATGATCGTCAATGTGATCGACCCGAACATGGTGTGGTGGTCGATCCGGCCTGCGGCTCTGCGGGCATGGTTATGCAGACGGGTCACTTCATCGGCGACAACCACTTAGCGCGGCGCGAAAGTTGCGCCAGCTTACGGCTAATAAGGCGCAAGCTATGCCCCCTTATTTTTGAAGCGGACGCTGCAGCCGTGCAAGAAGCTGCGCAGTAACGCCACGTCATGGCTTGCTTGCAGTCACTATTGGCCCGATCCGTCACAGCCGCCAAGCCGGCACCTCAGAATGAATAAGCCGCCCCAAGGCTCAACTGGGGAATGCCCGGGAGCTTGGCCAGCTTGTCCCGAACCTTGTCGACTTCCCGCTGGGTGTCCTGCTGGTTCACCGATTGCGACAGCAGCGGACCGGTCGCGCTGCCGGTCACCTTGGCCCTGCCGAAGGCCAGGCCCAGATCGAACACAAATCCCCAGCCCGTTGTCCCTGCGGCGTGCCCGTATCCGATGCCAAGATAGGGCATGGTGGTCGGGTACTTCACCTGGCCCTCAAAACGATCATTGGGGCCGGCCGCGTAGGCGGTGCCGCCGATGGTGATGGTGCCGCCGTTGCCGCGGCCGTTCAGGTCGGCGCGTGCATTGTTGAAGGTCAGGCCACCGGTCGCACGGAATCCGTCCGAGACGAACCAGTCGGCGAACAGCCCGAGTCGGTCGGCCTTGACCTTGACGTCGTACTCCACCGCGTCGATCGAGCGGTGCCGCGTCGGCGAACCCACGCTGGACAGGTCGGCGCGCAGCGCTACGTTGTCGGCCACCGGAGTCGAGTAGCCGATCGTCAGGCCGGGCAGCCCGACCGAGGTGTAGACCTCGCCGGCCTGCGCGCCGGACGCGAGCATGCACAAGAGGCTCAAGCGAAGGTGGAATTTCATGTGGGCTTTCATTTGAAGGTGAATCCGGCGCCGCAGGCGCAGCGAGGCTGCCCTGATCTTCGGGCCGCGCCTTGTTATCGACCGAAAGCGGCCTGGTCTTGAGGCCGATTCCCGCGACCGTGAGGCCGCCTCAGTGGCATGCCGTCGGGCGCTACACTTTCCGCGGTACTGGCGCCGGCGCCAACCCCATCATCTCCCTGGAACGCGATCCGCACGCCCGTGATGAACTCTCTCGACGACCCCTTCCACGACCGCGAGGTCGGCAGCCGCGACAGCACGCTCGACACCACCCGCATCGACGACGTGCGCATCGGCGCGGTGCGCCCGCTGATCACACCGGCGCTGTTGCAGGAACGTGTGCCGGTGCGCGACAACACGCTGGCGCTGGTGGAGGGCAGCCGCGCCGCGATCGCCGATGTGCTGCACGGCCGCGACCAGCGGCTGATCGTCGTCGTCGGCCCGTGCTCGATCCACGACCACGACCAGGCGATCGAATACGGAACGCGCCTGAAGGCCGTGGCCGATTCGCTCGGCGACGAGCTGCTGATCGTGATGCGCAGCTACTTCGAAAAACCGCGCACGACGGTCGGATGGAAGGGTTACATCAACGACCCGCACCTCGACGGCAGCTTCGCCATCAACGAAGGCCTGGAACGCGCGCGCCGCCTGTTGCGCGAGTTGACGACGCTGGGCCTGCCCACCGGCACCGAGTTCCTCGACCTGCTGAGCCCGCAGTTCATCGCCGACCTGATCGGCTGGGGCGCGATCGGCGCACGCACCACCGAAAGCCAGAGCCACCGCCAGCTCGCGTCGGGCCTGAGCTGCGCGGTCGGCTTCAAGAACGGCACCGACGGCGGTGTGCGCGTGGCGGCCGATGCGATCCTCGCGGCGCGTGCGCCGCACGCTTTCATGGGCATGACGAAGATGGGCGTGGCCGCGATCTTCGAGACCCGCGGCAACGACGACTGCCACGTGATCCTTCGTGGTGGCAAGACACCCAACTACGACGCCGCGCACGTGACGTCGAGCTGCGAGCTGCTGCGCGCGGCCGGGCTGCGCGAGCAGGTGATGATCGATGTGTCGCACGGCAACAGCAGCAAGCAGCATCAGCGCCAGATCGTCGTCGCGCACGACGTGGCGGCGCAGATCGCGGCCGGTGAAGCGCGCATCTGCGGCGTGATGATCGAAAGCCACCTCGAAGAAGGGCGCCAAGACCTGCAACCCGGCGTGGCGCTGAAACACGGCGTGTCGATCACCGACGCGTGCATCGGCTTCGCGCAGACCGTGCCGGTGCTGCAGGCACTGGCCTCGGCGGTGTGCACACGGCGCGGCGTCGCGAGGCGCTGAGCGGCGCCTGCTTCAGCCCGCTGCGCGGCGGCGGGCGGCGCGGGCGAGCGGCTTGCCCGGCACTTGTGCGATCGGCAGCGGCGCGTCGGCCTTGATCTCGCGCAGCACGATGCTCGAACGCACGTGCGTCACGCCCGGCAGCCGGAACAGCGTGTCGTGCAGGAACTGCTCGTAGTGTTTGATCTCGGGCACCAGCACCGTCAGGATGTAGTCGGCGCCGCCAGTGGCCGACACGCAGCGCACGATGTTCGGGCTGGCCGCCACCGCGTCTTCGAAGCGCCGCACCAGCTCTTCGCTGTGGCGGTCGAGGTTCACTTCGGTCACCACCGCGATGTTCAGCCCCACCTTCTCGCGGTCGACCAGCACCGTGTAGCCGCGGATCACACCCGAGGCTTCCATGTCCTTGATGCGCTTCCAGCACGGTGTGGGCGAGAGGCCGACGGCGTCGGAAATCTGCTGCACCGTCTGGCGCGCGTCGCGCTGCAGCTCGAAAAGAATCTTCAGGCTGTGCTGGTCGAGAAGAACAGGATCATCGTTCATGGTGATGAATGCAGAAAAGCATTCTCCAAATCGGGGTGAGCACCAGTGTATTGAAGAAGCATTCCCTCGCTGGCAGAAACAACAATTCCGGCGATGAATGCTGCTGCCCACCCTTCTGCACTGCGCCGCCCCGACTACCGGCTCTCCGACAACCTCTGGGCGAACGGCGGCGCGGTCTTTCTCACCGGCACGCAGGCGCTGGTGCGGCTGATGCTGATGCAGCGCGAGCGCGATGTGGCGCGCGGGCTCGACACCCAAGGCTTCGTCAGCGGCTACCGCGGTTCGCCACTCGGCATGGTCGACCAGGCGATCTGGAAGGCCGGGCCGAAATTCAAGGACGCCGGCATTCGCTTCGTGCCCGCCATCAACGAAGAACTCGCCGCCACGCAGGTGCTGGGCACGCAACGGGTCGAATCCGACCCCGAGCGCACGACCCAGGGCGTGTTCGCGATGTGGTACGGCAAGGGCCCGGGTGTCGACCGCGCCGGCGACGCGCTGAAGCACGGCAACGCCTACGGTTCGTCGCCGCACGGCGGCGTGCTGGTCGTGGCCGGCGACGACCACGGCTGCGTCTCGTCGTCGATGCCGCACCAGAGCGACCACGCGTTTGCCGCGTGGAGCATGCCGGTGCTGCAGCCGGCGTGCGTGGCCGAGTACCTGGAGTTCGGCCTGTACGGCTACGAGCTGTCGCGCTTTTCGGGCGCGTGGGTCGGCATGGCCGCCTTGTCTGAAGTGGTCGAGAGCGGGGCCACCGTCGACCTCGATGCGGTCAACGTGCGCGTTGCGCAATGGCAAGACGCCGACGCGGTGCGTGCCGCCACCGGCCACGCGGCGCCGGCCGACGGCCTGCACTACCGCTGGCCCGACCTGCCTTCGCTGCGCATCGAGTCGCGGCTGGCCGACAAGCTGGCGGCGGTGGCAGCGTTCGCGCAGGTCAACAGCATCGACCGCCACGTGATAGCAAGCGCGCACGCCACGGTCGGCATCGTCACCTGCGGCAAGGCTCACTACGACCTGATGGAAGTGCTGCGCCGGCTTGAGATCACCCCCGCGAGCCTGGCCCGCGCTGGCGTGCGCCTGTACAAAGTGGGCCTGAGTTTCCCGATCGAGCAGAGCCGCGTCCGCGCCTTTGCCAAGGGCCTGAGCGAGATCCTGGTGATCGAGGAAAAGGGCGCGATCGTCGAGACCCAGCTGCGCGACCTGTATTACAACGCGCCCGCCGACGTGCGCCCGGCGCTCGTGGGCAAACATGACCGAGACAACCGGCCGCTGGTCTCGGCGCTCGGCGAGCTGCGGCCGTCAAAGCTGATCGAGCTGGTGGCGCACTGGCTCTCGGCGCACTTTCCCGGCAACAGCGCGCTCGGCGACCACCTTCAGCACGTGCGCGACTTCACGCTGCCCGAGCTGCTGGGCAATGCCAGCGATTCGGTCAAGCGGGTGCCGTATTTTTGCGCAGGGTGCCCGCACAACACCAGCACCAAGGTGCCCGAAGGCTCGACGGCACGCGCCGGCATCGGCTGCCACTTCATGGCCAATTGGATGGACCGCAGCACCGCGGGCTTGATCCAGATGGGCGGCGAGGGCGTCGACTGGGTCTCGCACTCGATGTTCACGAGAACGCCCCACGTGTTCCAGAACCTCGGCGACGGCACCTACTACCACTCGGGCTACCTCGCGATCCGCCAGGCGGTGGCTGCGAAAGCGACGATCACCTACAAGATCCTCTTCAACGACGCGGTCGCGATGACTGGCGGCCAGCCGATCGACGGCGTGATCAGCGTCGACGCGATCGCGCGCCAGGTCGAAAGCGAAGGCGTGAAGCAGGTCGTCGTCGTCAGCGACAACATCGGCCAGTACGACAGCCAGCGTGCACGCTTTCCCGCCGGCACCGAGTTCCACGACCGCGCCGAGCTCGATGCGGTGCAGCGCCGGCTGCGCGAAGTGGCCGGCGTCACCGTGCTGATCTATGAGCAGACCTGCGCGGCCGAGAAGCGCCGCCGCCGCAAGAAGGGCGAACTGGTCGATCCACTAAGGCGCCTGTTCATCAACGAAGCGGTCTGCGAAGGCTGCGGCGACTGCACGGTGCAGAGCAACTGCGTGGCGGTGCTGCCGTCTGAGACGGCGCTCGGCCGCAAACGCAAGATCGACCAGACCAGCTGCAACAAGGACTATTCCTGCGCCAACGGCTTCTGCCCGAGTTTCGTCGGCGTCACGGGCGGCACGCTGCGCAAGAAGAGCGGCGCGCTCGGGGCCGGCAGAGACGCCTTTCTGCAACGTGTGGCTGCGCTGCCCGCGCCGACTGCTCACGTGTGGAACGCGCCGTTCGACCTGCTCGTCACCGGCGTCGGCGGTACCGGCGTGGTGACGGTGGGGGCCTTGATCGCGATGGCCGCGCACCTCGAAGGCAAGGCCGCGAGCGTGCTCGACTTCATGGGCTTCGCGCAGAAAGGCGGCGCGGTGCTGAGCTTCGTGCGCATCGCCGATGTGCCCGAGCGGCTGAACCAGGTGCGCATCGACACCCAGCAGGCTGATGCGATCCTCGCCTGCGACATCGTCGTCGGCGCATCGCCCGAGGCGCTGCAGACCGTGCGCCACGGCCGCACGCAGATCGTGGCCAACGTGCACGGCATTCCAGTGGCCGAGTCGCTGCGCAACCCGGATGCCGAATTGAAGATCGATCTGCTGCTTGAGAAGCTGCGTTTCGCGGCCGGTGCCGAGCGGGTCGAGACCTTCGACGCGCAGACGCTGGCCGAAGACTTTCTCGGCGACACCATCACGTCGAACATCCTCGCAATGGGCTTTGCCTGGCAGCGTGGCCTCGTGCCCGTGAGCCTGGAAGCGCTGGCGCGTGCGATCGAACTCAACGGCGTGGCGGTGGCCGCGAACCAGCTCGCGTTTTCGCTCGGGCGGGTGGCCGCAGCCGAACCGCAGGCGCTGCAAGCGCTGCGCGAGGCACCGGCGGAAGCCGCTGCCGATGAATCGTTCGAGGCGCTGGTCGCGCGTGGCGTGGTCCACCTGAGCGCGTACCAGAACGCGGCCTGGGCGCGCCGCTTCGAAGAGCGCGTGCGCGCGGTGCAGCAGCGTGAAGTGGCGCTGGTGGGTGCTGACGCTTCGCTGCCACTTGCGCGCAACGCTGCGCGCAGCCTGCTGAAACTGATGAGCTACAAGGACGAGTACGAAGTGGCGCGCCTGTACACCGACGGCGGCTTCATGAAGAAGCTCGCGGAGCAGTTCGAAGGTGACGTGAAACTAGAGTTCCACATGGCGCCACCCCTGCTGTCGCGGCCGAAGAACGGCCAGGCGCCGGCCAAGATCCGCCTCGGCGGCTGGATGCTGCCTGCGATGAAGTGGCTGGCGCGGGGCAAGGCCTTGCGTGGCACGGTCTTCGACGTGTTCGGGCAAACGCAGGAGAGGCGCCTCGAGCGCACGCTGATCGAACGTTTCGAGGCGCGGCTGGGCGAACTGCAGCAAGGCCTCACGGCCGACAAGCAGAACCTCGCGGCGCAGATCGCCGCGCTGCCGCTCGGCGTGCGTGGTTTCGGCCACGTCAAGCTCGGCAACCTGGCGCTGGTGCAGGCGCGCGAAGCCGAACTGATGCACCGCTTCGACCCCGTGAGTTACCCGAAGCCGGTGGCGGCGGCCCGGGCCGGGCACATCCGCGGCATCGCCGTCGTCTCGGGCTGAGAGCAGGCGGCGCGCGGCGCCAAATCGGCACGGAATCAGGTGGCGTTGCGTGCGCACGTGCACTGCCCACACCCTAGACTGGGCGCGAGCTCTCCACCGCATCAGGCTGACCACCATGTCCGTTTCCGCGATCGCCCTCTCAGGCATGAACGCTGCGCAGACCGGCCTGCAGGTGGCCGCTCACAACATCGCGAACCTGAACACCGAAGGCTTCCGCCGCCAGCAGGTGCTGCAGTCTTCGGTGGCGCCGGCGGGTGTGAGCACCTCGCTCGTGCGCAGTGCCGAGCCCGGCGAATCGATGCTGACCGACATGGTCGGCCTGCTGCAATCGAAGAACGCGTTCCTCGCCAACCTGGCGGTGTTCCGCC
>JAYVTD010000476.1:0-5559 GCA_043774765.1 Rhizobacter sp.
CCGAATGAGCCCTGGGCGAACTCAAGCCGCGTGCCGCCACCGGGCAACGGGTACTCGCCGGTCGGGCTGAAGGCGGCGCGCCGCACTTCGGCGATCGGCGTGCCGAGCGGCGCCGATGCCGGCGCCAGCGCAGCGCAGCCAGCGAGCGCCGCGGCGAGTACCAGCATCCCGCGTGAAACCCGATTCGACATCATGCGCACCTCCATACATTGCTTACCCGCGTATTCTGATCCTGCCAGTCGGCAAGAGCTTCACTCTGACTCCATAGAATCGAATCATGCCCTCCCTGCCCTTCGTGCAAACGCTCGCCCACGGCATCCATGTGATCGACACCGGCTTTCACCGGCCGCTGTTCGACGCGAGTTACCTCGTGGTCGAGAACGGCCGCGCCGTCTTCATCGACACCGGCACCAACCATTCGGTGCCCCGCCTGCTGGAGGCGTTGCGCTCGCTGGGCCTCGCGGCCGATGCGGTCGACTTCGTCATCGTCACCCATGTGCACCTCGACCACGCCGGCGGCGCCGGCCTTCTGATGCAGCAGTTGCCTGGCGCCATGCTCGTGGTGCACCCGCATGGCGCGCCCCACATGATCGACCCGGAGCGGCTGACGAACGGCGCGCGTGCCGTCTACGGCGAAGCCGAGGTCACGCGCTCCTACGGCCGCATCGTGCCGGTGCCGGCCGAGCGGGTGCTGCGCACTGACGACGGCTTCACGCTCGCACTCGAAGGCCGGCCGCTGAAGTTCCTCGACACACCCGGCCACGCACGCCACCACCACTGCATCTGGGACGAACGCAGCCGCGGTTTTTTCACCGGCGACACTTTCGGCCTGTCGTACCGCGAGTTCGACACGGCGCAAGGCGCGTGGCTGATGCCGACCTCCACGCCGGTCCAGTTCGAGCCGGAAGCGATGCGCACTTCGGTGCAGCGTGTGCTGGCCTACACGCCGGAGTGCCTGTACCTGACTCACTACGGCCGCGTCACCGACGTGCAGCGACTCGGCACGCTGATGCTCGGGCTGATGGACCAGATGGTGGCTTTCGCGCGCTCGCTGCCGAACGACGCGGAACGCCACGCGCGCATGGCTCGGCGCTTCGGCGAGATCTGCATCAACAGCCTGCGCGAGCACGGCTGCGAACTGCCCGACGCGCAGATCCATGAGCTGCTCGAACTCGACCTCGAACTCAACGCCCAGGGCATGGCCGTGTGGCTGAACCGGAGAGCACGATGAACCCCGTCCAGTTTCACTTCGAAGGCCAGGTCGCGGTCGTCACCGGCGCCGCGCAGGGCATCGGCGCCGCGTGTGCCGAACGCCTTGCACAAGACGGTGCCGCGGTCGCACTGTGGGACGTGGACGATCTGCGCGGGCAGGCCCTGGCGCGCACGATCGAAGCGCGTGGCCAGCGTGCGATCTACCTGCATTGCAACGTCGCCAAACGTGCCGAAGTCGAAGCATCCGTGGCGGCCACGCTCAAGGCCTTCGGTCGCATCGACGCGCTGATCAATAACGCCGGCATCTTCAAGGCCGCGAACTTTCTCGACATCACCGAAGCCGACTGGGACGCGGTGATCGACGTGAACCTGAAAGGCGCTTTCCTCGTCGGCCAGGCGGTCGCGCGCGAAATGGTGAAGACGGGAGGCGGCGCCATCGTCAACATGAGCTCGGTCAACGCCGTGATGGCGATCCCGAGCATCGCCAGCTACAACGCCAGCAAGGGCGGCGTGAACCAGCTGACGCGCGTGATGGCGCTGGCGCTGGCCGAACACAACATCCGCGTCAACGCGGTCGGGCCCGGAACGATCGCGACCGAACTCGCGAAGAACGCGGTGCTTGGCAGTGAAGAAGCGAAACAACGCATCCTCAGCCGCACCCCGATGAAACGACTGGGCGAACCGGGCGAGATCGCCGACGTGTGCGCATTTCTCGTCAGCAGCGCGTCGAGCTACATGACCGGCGAGATCGTTTATGTGGACGGCGGGCGGCTGTCCCTCAACTACACGGTGACACCATGACGAACCCGACCGCATTGACCGGCGGCTGCCTGTGCGGCGGCGTGCGTTTCGAAGCCCGGCCCGACAGGGCCGAGGGCTACTACTGCCATTGCCGCATGTGCCAGCTCGCGGTGGGCAACACGCGCGCCGCGTTCATCAACCTGCGCAAGGACCAGGTGACATGGACTGGCGCCGCGCCGGCGTATTACGCGTCGTCGAAGATCGCGCGGCGGGGGTTTTGCAGTCAGTGCGGCACGCCGCTCAGCTTCGAGTTTTTCGACTCCGACAACATGGACCTGACCGTCGGCAGCTTCGACGACCCCGCCGCGATCACGCCGACCATGCACTTCGCGGTCGAGTCGCGCGTCGCGGCATGGCATGCCGAAGATGGCTTGCGGGAGCGCCGCCTCGACGAGTTCCAGAAGATCACCGATCGCTGGAAGGCCGCCTACGGAGACAGTGTGGTCCCCGGCCTCGAAGCGACCCGCGAGACTTGATTCGACAGGCTCAGGCCGCCGCCACGCGCGGAGCGAGCCGCTCTTCGGCGATCGGCAGATGGATCAGCGCCGCGCCGACCGCCAGCACGATGTCGGCGTACCACATCCAGTCGTAGCTGCCGGTCCACTCGAACGACTTTCCGCCCATGAAGGCGCCGAGAAAACCACCGAGCTGGTGCGCCAGCATCACCAGGCCGAACAGCGTGGCCATGTGCGCGGTGCCGAACATCTTGGCAACCAGCCCGGCGGTCGGCGGCACGGTCGACAGGTAGGTGAGGCCGATGACTGCGGCAAAGACCAGCATCACCGCCTCGGTCTTCGGCGACAGCACGAATACGATCACCGCGAGCGCGCGCGCCGCATAGATCAGCGACAGCAAAGACTTCATGCGCCAGCGGCCCACGGCCCAGCCGATGGCAAAACTGCCGACGATGTTGAACAGCCCGACGACCGCCAGCGACCACGCACCCACCGACGCCGGCAGTTGGCAGGCCGCGACGACACCCGGCAAGTGCGTGGCGATGAAAGCGACGTGAAAGCCGCAGACGAAGAAGCCGGCAGCGAGCAAACGGAAGCTCGGCGTGGCGAGCGCCCGCGCCACCGCCTGGCGAGTGGATTCAGACTTCATCGGCGCAGCGCCGGCCACCGCGGCCTGCACCGAGTTGCCACGCAGCACCCAGGCCGCCGGCAAGGCCAGCAACGTGATCAGCGCCATGCCTTGCAGAGCGCCGACCCAGCCGGCCAGCGCGGTGATGCCACCTGCGATCGGCACGAACAGGAACTGCCCGAACGAGCCCCCGGCGTTGACGATGCCGGTCGCCATGCCGCGCCGCTCGGGCGGGATCAGGCGCGTGGTCGCGGCCATCAGCACCGACGGCCCGGCCATGCCGGCACCGCCGGCGGCGAGCACGCCGATCGAGAAGATCAGCCCCAGCGTGCTCGTCATGTAGGGCGTGATCGCGGTGCCGATGGCGATCAGCACCACGCCGGTCACCACCACGCGCGCGGTGCCGATGCGGTCGGCCACCATGCCAGCGAACGGCTGCGTCAGGCCCCACCACAGCTGGCCGAACGCGAACGCCAGGCTGATGCTCGCCAGACCCAGGCCGGTGGCGGTGTTCATCGTGTTCAGGAACAGGCCCATCGACTGGCGCACGCCCATCGTCACGGCAAAAGTGCCGGCAGCGGCGAGCAAGACCAGGCCGACGCCGTAGCGCCGCAACGGTGTGGTCGTTTCACTCATCGATGTCTCCGGGTTCCTGGTTCATCAGTGCCAGGCATTCGTCGATCTGGGCGTGCAGCTGAGCGACCCTGTCGATGCCGAGCTTGTCGTTGAGCGACAGCTGCGCGCGCTTCCATTCGCGCTGGGCTTCGATGCGTTTGCTGCGGCCGGCGTCGGTGACGGTGACCAGCCGGCTGCGGCCGTCTTCGCCGGGGCCGACCTCGACCCAGCCCTGCGCCACCAGCGGCTGCAGGTTGCGCGTGAGCGTGGAAGCATCCATCTCCATGTGGCCGGCCAGTTCACCGGGGCGGACGGGGCCGAGCGTGACGATGTGCGACAGCAATGAATACTGGCTCGTCTTCAGGCCGACGGCGCCGACGATGCGGTCGTAGTGCTGGCTGACACGGCGGCCGAGCTGGCGCAGTTTCAGGTTGGTGCAGCCGCGCGCGGCGGGCAACGCGGGTGCTTCACTGCGGCGCGTCTTGAGATCGGCTTTGTTGGACATGATTTTGATTGTAGATACAATTGTTGTAATTGCAATCTTCAGGAGAAACTGCGTGAACGCAACGATCGACGCCACCCAGGTTCTGGCGCAATGGGAAGCCGACGAACAAAGGCGCCGCCATGCGATGGCCGGCCCTGGCGTCGCCCGGCCAGAGCAGATGCAGGGCAAGACCGGCCTGGAGTTCTTCGAAGCAATGTTTGCAGGCGCCTCGCCGGGGCCGGCGATCGGCGCGACGCTGTCGTTTCTTCCGGTCGAGATCAGCCACGGCCGCGCGGTGTTCCAGGGCCGGCCCAAGCTCGAGCACTACAACCCGATCGGCACGGTGCACGGCGGCTGGATCGCGACGCTGCTCGACTCTTGCGTCGGCTGCGCCGTGCATTCCACGCTGCCGGCCGGCAAGGCCTACACGACGGCCGAGCTGAAGGTAAACTTCGTGCGTGCGGTGACGATCAAGGTGCCGCTGGTGCGCGCGATCGGCACGGTGATCCATGTGGGCGGGCGCATGGCCACGGCCGAAGGCCGCCTGGTGGGACCCGACGGAAAGCTGTACGCTCACGCCTCGACCACCTGTTTCATCTTCGATGCCCCATGAGGGCGACAGAAAGACCTTTGACATGAGACTGCTCCACACCATGCTGCGCGTCGGCAACCTGCAACGCTCGATCGACTTCTACACCAAGGTGATGGGCATGACGCTGCTGCGCCAATCCGAGAACGCGTCGCAGAAGTACAGCCTGGCGTTCCTCGGCTACGGCAAGAACCCGGAGCACGCCGAGATCGAGCTGACCTACAACCACGGCGTTGATTCTTACGAGATGGGCAGCGCCTACGGCCACATCGCGATCGGCGTGCCCGACGCGTATGCGGCCTGCGAGAAGATCCGCACCGGCGGCGGCAACGTCACACGCGAAGCCGGCCCGGTGAAAGGCGGCACGACAGTGATCGCCTTCATCACCGACCCGGACGGCTACAAGGTCGAGTTGATAGAACGCAAGGAGTACAGCGACTCAGCCGACGCATTGCGCGCCGGCTGAGCGAACTCAGGCGCGCAGAGCGCTCGCCTCTTTCGCGAGCTTCGTGATCCGCGTCCAGTCTTTCGCCGCCACCGCATCGGCCGGCGTCAGCCACGACCCGCCGCAGACCTTCACGTTCGGCAAGGCCAGGAATTGCGGCGCGGTTTCGAGCGTGATGCCGCCGGTGGGGCAGAACACCACGTCGGTGAACGGGCCTGCCAGCGCTTTCAGCATCGGGATGCCACCGGCCTGCATCGCCGGGAAGAACTTCAGGAAGAAGTAGCCGTCGGCATTCGCCTGCATCACTTCGCTGCCGGTAGCGGTGCCGGG
>JAYVTD010000477.1:0-2855 GCA_043774765.1 Rhizobacter sp.
GCGCAGATCGACGATCTGCGCCAGACATTCGGCGCGCGCTGGTGAGCCCGCGTCGCGTTCATTCACACGAAGGAGCCACACCATGAAACTGCTCATCACCGGCGGCGCAGGCTTTCTCGGCGACCGCCTGGCCCGCGCCCTGCTCGCCCGCGGCACGCTCGCCGGCCAGACCATCACGCAGGTCGTACTGACCGACATCGCCCCGCCCCGCCCTGACCTGCTCGCCGACCCGCGTGTGCAGGCCCGCACCGGGCCGCTGCTGACGCACACCGACGCATTGCGCAAAGACAACTTCGACGGCGTGTTCCACCTCGCCTCGGCCGTGTCGGGCGAGTGCGAAGCCGACTTCGACCTCGGCCTGCGTTCCAACCTCGACAGCACCCGCGCCTTGCTCGACGCACTGCGCTTCAACGTGAACGCCGGCGGCAAGGCAGCGCGTGTGGTGTTCTCGAGCTCGGTCGCGGTGTTCGGCCCCGACCCGGCCGTGCCACTGCCGAGCGTGGTTGCCGACGACACCTTGCCCGCGCCGCAAACCTCGTACGGCACCCAGAAGCTGATCTGCGAACACCTGGTGGCCGACTACACGCGCAAGGGTTATATCGACGGCCGCGCCGCGCGTTTGATGACGGTGACGGTGCGCCCCGGCAAGCCCAACGGCGCGGCTTCATCGTTCTTCAGCGGCATCATCCGCGAGCCGCTCGCCGGCGTGGAGTCGATCTGCCCGGTCGACGCGAGCGTGTCGCACCCGGTGTCGTCGCCGACGCGCACGGTCGAGGGTCTGATCGCGGTCTTCGAAGCGAGCCGCGAAGCCTTCAACGGCCGCACCGCACTGAACCTGCCAGCCCTGAACGTGCGCGTGTCCGACATGCTGGAAGCGCTGGCGCAGGTCGCCGGCCCGGCCGTGCGCGAACGCGTGCGCTTCGTGCGCGACTCCGCAATAGCAGGCATCGTGGCCAACTGGCCGAGCGGCGCCTCGTCGAAGCGCGCGGCCAAGCTGGGGCTGCTGCCGCACACCGGCTTCGCGGAAATCATCCGCCAGTACATCGACGATTGCGCCGCGGCGCCGAACGCCGACGAGACTCTGAAGGGGATGCGCTGATGAACCAGATCGACCTGAAAGGCCGCGTGGCCGTGATCACCGGCGGCGCGCAGGGCATCGGCTACGCGGTGGCCGAACGGATGCTGAAGTCGGGCGCTGGCGTGGTGCTGTGGGACATCGACGCCGCGCGCCTGGCTGGAGCCGAGAACACGCTCGGTAAACTGGGCAAGGTCAGCACCTCCATCGTAGAGTTGTGCGTGGAGGCCGATGTGGCCGAAGCCGCGCAGGCCGCCGTGAATATCCACGGCCGCATCGACATCTTGGTCAACAACGCCGGCATCACCGGCGGCAACGCGCCGACGTGGGAGCTGGCGCCCGACGTTTGGCGGCGTGTGATCGAGGTCAACCTCGTCGCGCCCTACCTCACCTGCCGCGCGGTCGTGCCGCAGATGCTCAAGCAGGGTTACGGCCGCATCGTCAACATCGCCTCGGTGGCGGGCAAGGAAGGCAACCCGAACGCTTCGCACTACAGCGCGTCGAAGGCCGGGCTGATCGCGCTGACCAAGTCGCTCGCGAAAGAGCTGGCGACCAAGGGTGTGATCGTCAACGCCGTGTCGCCGGCGGCGGCCAAGACCGCGATCTTCGACTCGATGACACAGCAGCACATCGACTTCATGCTGAGCAAGATCCCGATGGCGCGTTTTCTCGAAGTGGGCGAAGCGGCCGCGATGATCGCGTGGCTGGCATCGGAAGAGTGCTCGTTCAGCACCGGCGCGGTGTTCGACCTGTCGGGCGGGCGAGCCACCTACTGAGCCACCGCGCGCGGGTTGATCTGAAGATCACCACCGTCACCCCGTTCATCCTGCACGCGCCGGTGATCGGCGCGCAGAACGGCGCCGATGGCGGCGGCCTTGGCGCGCTTTCGGCGGCTTGCGGCCCGAACTCGCGCCGGCGAACGACAGCACAACAGCCTGCTGTCCGACACTCGCGGGCCACGCGCTGGCCCATGCTCGCGGCGCAGTCTGCCCGTTCGCTTCTGAGCGGGCAGTGCCATGCCCCCACTGTCCAGGAGACCGCCATGACCCACTTCCCCCGACTTCTTCGTGTCGCCCTGCTCGCGACGCCGATCGCACTCGCTGCCTGCGGCATGGCACCGAAGGCCGACCCGAGCCCCATGGGCTCGGCCGGCAGCGTCGGCTTCAGCGCCACGCTCTCCGGCACCGCCGAAGTGCCGGCCAACCCGAGCGCCGCCGCCGGCCGGCTCGACGCGACGTTCGACAAGGCCAAGAACACGCTGCGCTGGACGGTGACCTACTCGGGCCTCAGCGGCGCGGCCACGATGGCGCACTTCCACGGCCCGGCGCTCGCCAACGCGAATGCGGGTGTCGTGGTTCCGTTCCCCAGCGCCCTGAGCCCGGCCTCGGGTGAAACCATGCTCACGCCGACGCAGATCGACGACCTGATGGCCGGCAAGTGGTACGCCAACGTGCACACGGCCATGTACCCGGGCGGCGAGATCCGCGGCCAGGTGCTCCGCAAGTAAAAAGCGCGCCCGGCCTCAGCCGCCGCGCTCTGGCAAGGCCGCGAGGAAGCGGCCGACCGCCGTGTTGAACCGCGCCGGCTGCTCCAGACCGGGCAGGTTCGCCACGCCGTCCATCACGAAGTTCTGCGCGCGGGGAATGCGGCGTGCGAGTTCGCGCATGCGGGCATCGAGATGCGAGAACGGCTCGGGTTCGCAGCGTGTCTCGCCAAAACCGCGCCGGTCGTAAACGATCACGCGGTGCGTGGCCTGCAGCGCCTCGACCTGCCGTGCCCA
>JAYVTD010000478.1:0-5162 GCA_043774765.1 Rhizobacter sp.
CCGGTTTCGCTGGCCGCCACGCGCGTCTGCACACGCTGCAGCGCGCCTGCGCCGAGCAGTCGTTGTGAATCACGCTCGTCGAAGCGGCGGTGTTTGAGCAGGCGTGTGATCCAGTGGGACATCAGGAAACCTCCGCGCTTCGCACTGCGGTGTATGAGCCTTTCGGGCGGCCGGGCAGGCTCATGTCACCAGTCTCCAGAGGCGCCGCCGCCACCAAAGTCACCACCGCCGCCGGAGCTGAAACCGCCGCCTCCGCCGCCACCACCACCGCCAAAACCTCCGCCGCCCCCGCCGCCCCAGATGATCGGCCCGCTGGAGCGCCCGCCGCGGCTGCCCAGGCCCATCACGCCGACGAGAAAGAGCGCGACCAAGCCGGCGCCACCGGCCACCAGCAAACTCGCCGTGAGCCACCAACCGAGCCCGCCGATGACCGCACCGGTGACGAGCGAACCGAGCTTGCGGCCGAAGATGGCGGTCAACACCGCACCGGCGATCGGCACGCCGACGAACAGGAAGATCGCGAGGTCTTGCAGGTCGAAACCGCCGAGGCCGCGGTTGGCGCCGCCGCCTTTTGCCGCGGGCTCGGGCAAGGCTTCGCCGGCGATGCGCGCGCTCAGCTTGTCGACCGCCGCGTTGAGCCCGCCGGCGTAGTCGTTGGCCTTGAAGGCCGGCTTGATCTGCTCGTTGATGATGCGGCCGGCGATCACGTCGGGAATCGCGCCTTCGAGCGTCTTGGCCACTTCGATGTTGATGCGCCGGTCGTTCTTCGCGACCACGATCACGACACCGTCACCCACGTCACGCCGGCCCACCTTCCAGGTGTCGGCGACACGCTGGCCGTAACTCGCGATGTCTTCGGGCTGCGTGGTCGGCACGATCAGCACCACGACCTGCGCGCCGCGCTGGGTTTCGATGGCTTCGAGCTTGGCCGACAGCGCCTGCACCTGCGCCGGCGTGAGCGTGCCGGTCTGGTCGATCACACGCCCGCTGAGCGGCGGCACCGGCACGTCCTGCGCGTGCGCGGCGCCGCCGATGCAGAGCGACGCCGCCGTCAGCAGCGCAGCGAGCAGGCGCAAGGGCAGGCGCACTAGCGGCCCTGCGACGCAGCGATCACTTCGACGCCGGCTTGTCGAAGCTCACCGCCGGCGGCTTCGAAATTTCGGCTTCGTTCTGCACCGTGAAGCTGGGCTTGACCTTGTAGCCGAAGACCATTGCGGTCAGGTTGCTCGGGAAGCTGCGCGCCAGCACGTTGTAGTCGGCCACGGTCTTGATGTAGCGGTTGCGCGCCACGGTGATGCGGTTCTCGGTGCCTTCGAGCTGCACGCGCAGGTCCTGGAACGCCGCGTTCGCTTTCAGGTTCGGGTACTGCTCGGCCACGACCATCAGCCGGCTCAACGCGCCGGTGAGTTGGCCTTGCGCAGCCTGGAATTTCTCGAACGCCGCCGGGTCGTTGACGAGCTCGGGCGTGGCCTGGATGCTGGTGGCGCGCGAGCGCGCTTCGATCACTTTCGTGAGCGTCTCCTGCTCGAAGTTGGCCTCGCCCTTGACCGTGGCCACGATGTTCGGGATCAGGTCGGAGCGCCGCTGGTACTGGTTCAGCACCTCGGACCAGCCGGCCTTCACCTGCTCGTCGAGCGACTGGAAGCTGTTGTAGCCGCAGCCGCTCAGGCCCAGGGCGGCCAGCAGCGCGAGGGCGGCCAGACGCAGGCGCTGGGTGAAAGGCTGGGCCGATGAGAACGGGAGAGTCAGGGTGCGAAACATGCAAGTTCCTCCGTATGGGTGCGGGGCGATGCTACCGCGCGGGCACTACCTGAGGTCACCCGTGCACGTTTCAAGGACACGCGCGCCGCAATCAACCGGCCTGGCCTTCTCTCGTCCGGCACTGGCGGGGTGTTCGCTACAGTCACCCCATGAGTCTGGTTCAGGATGCCTTGCGCGGCGGCCACGCGCGTCCACGGGCTGCCCCGCCGCGGCCTTCGGCGCTGCTGGTCGGAGGCGGTGGCACGCTCGGTTCGGCGGTGCTCGAACGGCTGCTGGCCGGGCGCGGCTTCGCGCACGTGCGTGTGCTCGTCACTCGAGGTTTTCGCGCGGCGATGCTGGGCCTCGAACCGCTGGTGGTCGCACCGTCGGACATCGACACGCCACTATTGCTGCCACTCGCCGCCGACACCGCGCTCGTGATCTTCGACCGCACGCGCCGCGCCAACGGCCGCGAAGACGCGTTCGTGAAGCCGCAGCCTGAGGCTCTGCCAGCGCTGGCGCGCTGGTTGTTCGCCGGCGGTGTGCGCCGGCTCGTGGTGGTGTTGCCGCACAGCATGGCGAGCCTGCCGCAGGCGCTGAAGGCAGGCCTGGCCAGCCTCGACGAACACGCGGTCGCCGCGCTCGGATTCGAGCACGTGGTGTTCGTGCGCCCTGCGCAGACGCCGAACGACACCCCGGCCGCGAGCGGCCTGCAGCGGCTGGCCGACGGGGTGATCGCGCAACTGCGCTTCATGGTGCCGCAGGCCGAGCAGCCGGTGCGGGTGCAGAAGGTCGCCGCCTTCGTCACCGAACTCGTGTTGCGCCTGCCCGCGAGCACGCCGGGTACCCGCGTCGTGCCACCCGAGCTGGTGTGGCTCGCGGCGCAGGCTCGTGCGCCAGGCGAGCTGGTGCAAGCCTGGCTCGACGGGCGCGAGCTGCCACCGGTCAACGCGCCGCGAATGCGCTTGTAGCGGGTGGCGCCCAGTCGGCGAGTTGCTCTTGCAACTCTTCACGCCGGGGGCGGGCAAGCGGGCGCATCGCTTCGATGATGTCGGCGACACGCGCCTTGTCGACACTGCCGGTCGCGGTGATGCGTGCGAGCTCCGCTTCGGGGTTGCGCAACAGGCTCGCGAGCCAGGCCGCTTCGATCGGCGTCAGCGCCGACGCGCGCTTGTGAAGCAACTGCAGCGCGGCGGCCTGTGCGCCGCACTGCCCGCCGCCCCAGGGCGCAACCGTCAGGTAGAGCTGCAGCACGCGCGCCTTGCCGAGCACACGGTCCAACTCGACCGCGTACAACGCCTCGCGCAGCTTGCGCACGGCGCTGCGTTCGTCGCCTGTGTAGAGCAGCTTGGCGAGTTGTTGCGACAGCGTGCTGGCGCCGCGCGGGTGCAGGTTCGCCTCGGCGCCCGAGCGCCAGGCCGCACGCATCTCGATCAGATCGACGCCAGCGTGCTCGAAGAAGCGCTGGTCTTCGGCCGCAACCACCGCGCGCGGCAGCCACGCACCGAAGGGCGCTGCGGCGTCGGTATGGCGAGTGGCGCGCGCGCAGGGCAGCAGCGGCGTGGCGCCGAGCAGCGCTTCGGTGCCGAGGCCGCCGACGCTGAAGCCTTCGATGCGCGGCAGCACCCGCGACACGCCCGACGGCAGCGCCAGGCTCAGCTCGGCGCCGGCGCGGCCTTCGATCTGCGCCCGCGCCAGTTCGGGGATCGCTGCGCCGACGACCGCGTAGAAGTCGGCGATCGGTGCGTCGGGCACCTGCACGTGCAGATCGATGCCGCGCCTCTCGATCTGCAGCTTCCACTCGGCGCGAACCGCACCGGCAAGGATCTCGCCGTGCAGCTGGTTCTGCCCGACCCGGGTGAGGCTCAGTTCGGTGCGCTGCAGGCGCAGCGGCACTTTGCCGAGCACGGCCGCGTGCGGCGTGCACGGATCGCAGACCACGCGGATCGAGCTTTCATCGGCGCCCTGCTGAAAACGCAGCGTGCCGTGCGATGTGTGCAAGGTGCGGCCGGCCAGCGCGCGCAAGCCGAGCGGGTGCGTCGCGAGGCGCAGCACCGCGGGCACACTCAACTGCACACGCCACGGCCCGACCGGCACCGCCTGCGACCACTCGCCCGGCGCGGCACGCAGGCTCGCCACCAACATCGCCACGCTCGCAGCGGCGGTGCACAGCACGGCGAGCATGACGATACCGAGCCCGATCAGCGTGCGCTTGAGCCAGCACGGGCCCGCGTGCTTCACAGCGGCCTCGCCGTGGTGATCGCGAGCCACGGCCCGCTGGAACGGCCGAGCTGCGCCGCCCAATACCAGCTCGAGGTGTCGGTGAACGACGCGCCGTTCGCATCGACGATGCGTTCGCAGACGCGCGTCTTCGCAGCTCCGCGCTCGGCGATGAAACAGCGCCACAGGAGCGCCTCTGCGTCACGCTCCAGCCGGGCCTGTTCGATGCGATAACCGAGACCGCGGTAACAGTCGGTGGCCGGGTGCAGCATGCGTGTAGGCGTGCTCACGTCGCGCAGCACCAGCAGTTGTTCACCATCGGTCAGGCGTGCGATGCGGCCGGGAAAGTGCGCCGCGAAACGCTGTTCGATCGCGCTCAGCGCCAGCGGGCGCAACGCGCGGCCCTGCCAGACCTGCGGCGTTTCGGCGAAGGCCACTGTGGCGCCGGCATCGGCCCGCACGGCCGCGGGCCGGAGCAGCAGCGGCAGCAGCGCGCACAACATCAAGACACCGAACAGCACCGCTTTCCACACCACCACGCCACCGGCTTCGGTCACGCCATCAGCGATGCGCATCATGGCCTCCGTGCACCACCCGCGCGACCGCTGCGCACACGAGCGCCAGCACCACCAGGCCAATGGCTTCGTGCCACAGCGCCGGCACGTTCGCCTGGCGCGCTTCCAGCACCACGAGCACGGCGTTGCGCAGCACGTTGCCGGCGAGCACGATCGCGCCGACGAAGGCCAGGCGCTTCAGGAAACTGCGCTTGTCGAGCCCGCACCACCAGGCCAGGGTGCAGGCGCAGAAGTACGCCATCCACACCATCTGCACGCCGGAGCACGGCGCGTCGACGATCACGAGCCGGCCTTCCACCAGCATCGCCGTGCCGCTGCGTTCGGCCGCCATGCCCATGGCCTGCAAACCCCAGGTGCTGAGCTGCGCCGTGACCACCCGCAGCGGAAAGCCGGCATAGAACTGCAACGACGACACCACCGGCAACGCCAGCACCGAGAGGCCTGCGAGCGGCAACAACGGCGTGCCGCTCGGCGCAAAAGCGCACAAGCCGGCGACGAGCGCGAGCACCGCCACGCAGGCCGCCAGCAAGGGCGGCGCGAACACCGCCGCCAGCGTGGCGAGCAGCGTGCCGACCATCGCCACCACCAGCCAGGCGCGCGACGGCGCGCTGCGCAAACGTGGCGCCA
>JAYVTD010000479.1:0-7304 GCA_043774765.1 Rhizobacter sp.
GACATGCCCGACGTGTTCGGACTCTCCGACCGGCTCGCGGTGATGAAGAATGGCCGCATGGTGGGCACCTACAACACCGCAGACGTGAACGAAGACGAAGTGCTCGGCATGATCATTCTCGGCAAGCGCCCCGAAGGCAAGGCGCAGACCGAGCGAGCGTGAACCCGCCGCGGCCACGGCTGCGGCGACATAATCGGGCTCACTTCCCGCAACGGGCCTCCCATGCCGATCGCACCCTTGCTGCAGCGTTTCGTCGACGATGAACTGGCGCGTGCGCCGGCCTTGATCGAGCGCACGCTGGCGGGCACGCTGCAGCTGCTGCGCAACTCGAACGAAAGCACGCTGCACGCCAGCGAACGTGGTTTGCACTTCGCGTTGGTCGAAGCGCTGCAACGCTCAACCCTGGTCTATCAGGGCGGTTTTGTCGAGTCGTTGCGGATGCTCGTGCAAGACGCACTGAGCGAACAGCAGGGCGGCTGGGTGCCGGGGGCCGCCGGCGGCCTGGGCGCGCTCGAGCTGATGGACGAATCGCGGGTCGAGAGCGACATCGAGATCTCGCGCGCGATGCAGCTGATCGACACCACCGCCGAGTGGGAACTGCGCGAGCTGCAGACCTTCACTTCGACGCTGCTCGGGCAAACCCACGTCAGCGCCGACTCGAGCCCGCTGCGCCCCCTGCTCTACGCCACCGCGCTGTGGGAAGCCGCCTGCGCGGTGGTTCCGACGCCGGTGCACCGCGCCACGCTGCTGCGGGTCTCGGCGGGTGTCACGGCCGGCTTGCTGAAAAACGCCTGGGCGGCGGCCTGCACGCGGCTCGAAGCCCAAGGTGTGGTGCCGAGCATCTACCGCACCGTGTTGCTGGCACCGGGCGACGTGCCCGAGCGCCGGCCCGACTTCGCCGGCGTGCCTCAGCCCGGCGCCATGGCCGCGCTGCTGGCGAGCATGCCCACCGGCTGGGCCGGCGAACGCCTCGGCGCGAGCGGTGCGCCGCTCTCGTCGGGCCGCACTGCGCCGGCCACCGCCGGCAGCCTGGGAGCGGAGTTCGAGCAGGCCCTGGCACGCCTCGACGAGCTCCTGCGCCACCTGCCCGAGCAGCCCGAGTTCGCGTCGCAAGACGGGGCAGCGGGACTCGCCAAGCGGCTGAACATGCACCGCGCGGCGCTGGTCGCGAGCGCATCGGCCAGCACCGATCGCCAAGTCATCGAGCTGATGTCTCGGGTGTTCGATGCGCTCGTCGCCGACCCGCTGTTGCGGCCGGAATACCGCAGCGTGCTGGTCCGGCTTCAGGTTCCGGCGCTGCGCGCAGCGCTGAGCGACCCGCAGGTGCTGCGCGCGAACGACCACTCGCTGTGGTCGTTCATCGACCGCATCGGCCAGGCCAGCGCCCTGTTTCCACAACCCGCCGACCCGCGCGCACGGGCGCTGCTGGACTGTTGCCAAGGGCTCGCCGAAGAGCTCGCGCAGGCCGGTGCGGCCAGCGCCGAGGCCTGGCGCGGCGCCTGGGGAAGGCTGGGGCTGTTCCTCAGCGAACTGCTTCAGTCGCAGCTGCACGCTGCGCAACCCGCGCTCGAGGCCCTGCAGCGCGCCGAGCGCCGCGAGCTGCTCGAACAAACGCTGTCGAAACGTCTCGTCGACCAGATGGTGCCGATGCGCACCAGCCCGACCGTGCGGCGCTTCGTCACCGGCGCCTGGGCCAAGGTGCTCGCCGAAGCGATATTGCGTTTCGGCGAACAGGTGGAGCCGACCCGCGGCTACATCAAGTTGGTCGACGAGCTGTTGTGGAGCGTGCAGCTACCCGACCACCCGCAAAGCCGCCAGCGCCTGCTGACGCTGCTGCCCACGCTGCTGCAACGGCTGCGTGCCGGCATGGCGCTGATCGCGTTGCCGGCGGCCGAGCAACAGGTCGTGCTCGACGAGTTGATGTCGATCCACACCGAAGCGCTGCGCCCCGGCACCCGCGGCGGCGCGGCCACGCTCACCCCCGAAGAGATCGTGCAGCGCATGCGCGACGAGGTGCTGCCGCCGACCACCGGGCACGGTGCCTTCAGCGATTCAGTGATCGACCTGTCGTCGATGGAAACCGTGCCGGCCGAGATGTTGCCGACCCAGAACCTCGGCGACGAGGCCGACGACCCGGCCAAGCGGGTCGAAGCACTGCGCGCCGGCGACACGCTGCGCCTGTTCCTGCGCGGTCGCTGGACCCGGGTTCAGCTGCTCTGGCGCAGCGACCGCAGCCTGTTTTTCCTGTTCGCCGACGAGGTGCCCGACCGCACCCACTCGGTCACGCGGCGTGCGCTCGAAAGGCTGGGCTCGGCGGGTCTGCTGCAAGCGCTGGAACACAAGACGCTGGTTCAGCGCGCCACCGACAGCCTGATGCGCGAGCTGTCGCTGAACGACTGAAGCGGGCGCGTCAGGCGGCGAGCGACTTTTCGATCTGCGCTGCGATGAACGCAGGCCGCTCGTGCACGATCCAGTGCGTGGCGCCAGGCACACGCACGAGCCGCATGTTCGGCACGAACGCCTCGAGCCCGTCGAGCAGGGCCACCGGCAGCGCGATGTCGTCTTCGGCCCAGACCACGTGCGTCGGCACTTTCACGGTCACGAAGTCGGGCGCGAACGTGATCTGCATCAGCGACATGTCCTGCGGCGTCGGCGGGCGCAGCGGCGAGGCGCGGTAGTAGTTGCAGCCGCCTGTCAGCCCAGCCGACCAGACGGCGCGGTACTGGTCGCGCACCGCCTCGGTCAGCCAGCCGCCGCCTTCACGGCTCGTGTCGGCCGCGCCCATGTTCGTGAACATCGGCCACAGGCGGGCGAAGTCGTTGTCAGTCAGCAGCTTCTCGGCATCGGGCCGGCACAGGAAGTTCATGTAGGCACTGGCGCGCTGCTGCTCCGGGTTGTGCTGCAGTTCGCGCAGGAAGGTGGCCGGGTGCGGCGAGTTGATGATCACGAGGCGCTTGAGCCTATGAGGGCGCTGCACCGCGAAGGTCCAGGCCACGGCGCCACCCCAGTCGTGCGCGATCAGCGCTTCGAGCGCACCGCCCGCGGGCGTGACGACTTGCGCGATCAGTGCGTCGAGGTCGCTGGTCAGGTGTTTGACGCGGTAGGCGTCGGGCTCGGTCGGCGCCGAAGACTTTTCGAAGCCGCGCAGGTTCGGCGCGATGCAGCGGTAGCGCTCGCCGAAGTGTTCGAGCATCGCGTCCCAAACGAAAGCGGCCTCGGGAAAACCGTGCAGGAAGATCAACACCGGTGCACCGGGCCGGCCACTGGCGCGGCAGCTCAGCGTGACACCACTCGGCAGCTCGGCAGAAAATGTCTCGATCATCGGGCGCTCCTTCGTCGGCAGTATCGAGGCCGTGGCGGCAGCGCCGCGTCACGCGCGAGACATCAGGCCTTGTGGACCCAGCTGTGCAGCACCTGCGCCGCGTCGCTCACACCCGATTTTTTCAGCGCCGAGAACAGCGCCACCTGCACATCGGCTTCATCGGTCGTGATCTCGCCCAGCACGGCCTGCGCATTGACCAGCGCGGCCGCCGCTTCGCTGCGATTGAGCTTGTCGGCCTTGGTCAGCAGCACCAGCAGCTTGACCGAACCGCTGTCCACGCGCGGGCCGACGAAGCTCATCAGCTGTCGGTCGAGGTCAGTGAAGCCGAGCCGCGAATCGATCATCAGCACCACACCGATGAGGCTGCGCCGCACATTCAGGTAGTCGGCCATCACCTTCTGCCAGCGCAGCTTGGCGCCGCGTGCCACCGCCGCATAACCGTAACCCGGCAGGTCGGCGAAGAGCGAGTTCGCGGCGAGCTTGGGGCCGAGTTCGAAGAGGTTGATGTGCTGGGTGCGCCCGGGTGTCTTCGAGGCGAAGGCCAGGCGCTTCTGCTGCGTCAGGGTGTTG
This sequence comes from Rhizobacter sp., assembly GCA_043774765.1. Taxonomy (GTDB): domain Bacteria; phylum Pseudomonadota; class Gammaproteobacteria; order Burkholderiales; family Burkholderiaceae_C; genus LMDS01. Next base: position 3,893 of record JAYVTD010000479.1, read on the forward strand.
ATCGCGGTCGACTTGCCGGCGTTGGAGCGGCCCACAAAAGCAATCTCGGGCAGCTCGGTCGGGGGCAACTGGTCGAGCTGGCTGGCGGTGGTGAGAAAGCGCGCGGTGTGGGTCCAGCCCATCGCGCGCTTCTCGGCGGCCACGCCGTCGGCAAGCGTCGTTTCGGCCACAGTGTTCGTATTGTTTTGCTCGGCCATGGAGACGCCCAAAGCCATCATTGTAAAATCTTGCGGTTTTGCACTGGAAAATGCGCCCCGTCATGAAGTCTGCTGCCCTGATGCTCGTCTGTTTGCTGACCGCCGCCTCGAGCGCAACGGCCCTTGCCGCCGAGGCCAAAGCCAGCGCAAAGCCCGATCTGGCCAAGGGCCAGCTCACCTCGACCAACGTGTGCGCCGCCTGCCACACCGCCGACGGCTCGCGCGGCAGCCCGGCCAACCCGATCCTGCAGGGCCAGCACCCAGAGTACCTGGCCAAGCAGCTCGCCGAGTTCAAGGCCGGCAAGCGCGTCAACGCGATCATGCAGGGCATGTCGGCCGCGCTGAGCGAAGCCGACATGAAAAACGTCGCTGCCTATTACGCCAGCAAGGAAGCCAAGCCGGGTTTCGCGAAAAACAAGGACCTGGTCGCCCTCGGCGAGAAGATCTACCGCGGCGGCATTGCTGACCGCAGCATCCCGGCCTGCGCCGGCTGCCACAGCCCGAGCGGCGCCGGCCTGCCGGCCCAGTACCCGCGCCTGGCTGGCCAGCACGCCGACTACATCGAGGCCCAGCTGATCGCCTTCCGCGGCGGCGTGCGCAACAACAGCCTGCCGATGACCGGCGTGGCCGCCAAGCTGAACGACAAGGAAATCAAGGCCGTGTCGGACTACATCGCCGGCCTGCACTGACACCCGGGCGCCGCTACTCCGCGAAAAGGGCCGGTCAAGACCGGCCCTTTCCACGAGCGCCGACAGCGCCCGGTCGGTATAGTGCAGCGCATGCCCTACGTTCGTCGCGACGCCTCCGGCCTGATCGAAAGCCTTCACCGCAGCGCCGGTGAAGCCCATGAGTTTCTGGCCGATGGGCACGAGGAAGTGCTGGCCTTCGTCGGCAGCCCGGCCTACGAGGCGCCGCAAGCCTTCGACCGCCTCGACGCCGACTTCGTACGCGTGATCGAAGACCTGATCGACACGCTGATCGTCAAGAACGTCATCAACATCACCGACCTGCCAGACCAGGCGCAGGCCAAGCTGTTCGCGCGCAAGAGCTTTCGCGAACGAGTCTCGAAGAGTTCGCTGCAGCTGTTCGAGCCCACCGATTTCGGCGACGTGATCTAAAGCGGCCCAGAAGCCGTAAGAAGCGGCGCGGCCGCAGCGACGTACTTTCGAAGACCCCCACCGGACCCGCACCATGCACTTTCTCAAGGACCGAGGTTTTGTCCACGCCCACGCCTCCGAGATTACCCCGGCGGCGATGTACGCGGGCCGGCGCGACATGCTCAAACTGCTCGCCACCGGCGCCTCCGGCGCCACGCTGGCTGCCTGGGCCGGGCGCGATGCGCTCGCCCAGACTGCGCGCGCTAACAAGCTCGCCGCACTGGCCGGCACCCGCAGCGCGGTCGCCGGCGCCGTCACGATGGAAAAGCTCACCCCGTACGTGGACGTGACCGGCTACAACAACTTTTACGAATTCGGCACCGACAAGGGCGACCCGGCGCAGAACGCCCACACGCTCAAGACCCGGCCGTGGACGGTGGCCATCGAAGGCGAAGTCAAGAAACCCAAGGTGTTCGACCTTGACGAGTTGCTCAAGCTCGCGCCGATGGAAGAGCGCATCTACCGCCTGCGCTGTGTCGAGGGCTGGTCGATGGTGATTCCGTGGGTGGGTTATTCGTTGTCCGAACTGATCAAACGCGTCGAGCCCACCGGCAACGCGAAGTACGTGGAGTTCGTGACGCTCGCCGACCCGAAGACGATGCCCTTCGTGGGCTCGCGCGTGCTCGAGTGGCCTTACGTGGAAGGCCTGCGCATGGACGAGGCGATGCACCCGCTGTCGCTGCTCGGTTTCGGCCTGTACGGCGAGGTGTTGCCCAACCAGAGCGGCGCGCCGGTGCGCATGGTCCTGCCCTGGAAGTACGGCTTCAAGAGTGGCAAATCGATCGTCAAGATTCGCTTCGTCGAGAAAGAACCGGGCACGGCCTGGAACAAGGCGGCGAAGAACGAGTACGGCTTCTATTCGAACGTGAACCCGACGGTGGACCACCCACGCTGGAGCCAGGCGACCGAGCGCCGCATCGGCGAAGACGGCTTGTTCGCGAAGAAACGGCCGACGCTGATGTTCAACGGCTACGAAGCCCAGGTGGGACAGCTCTACGCCGGCATGGACCTGAAGAAGAACTACTGAACAGCGCGCTTTCGTGATGCACCCGAGCACCGTGCTGAGCCCGCGCGCCGCCCCGCCGACCGCGCACCGCAGCAAGCCGCTGTTGCTGCGGCCGGCGGCAAAGGCCGTGCTGTTCTTGTTGTGCCTGCTGCCGCTGGCCTGGCTCGTTTACGGCGCTTTTGCCGACGCGCTGGGCGCCAACCCGGCCGAATCTCTGATCCGCTCGACCGGCGACTGGACGCTGCGCTTCCTGTGCATCACGCTCAGCGTCACGCCGCTGCGCCAAGTCACGAAACAGCCGGCGCTGTCGCGCTTTCGGCGCATGCTGGGCCTGTTCGCGTTTTTCTACGGCTGCCTGCACTTCCTGTGCTACGGCTGGCTCGACATGGGCTTCGTATGGGGCGACATCGTGCGCGACATCGTCAAGCGCCCGTTCATCCTGGTGGGCAGCAGTGCATTGCTGTTGATGTCGCCGCTGGCACTGACCTCGTTCAACCGCGCGATCAAGGCGCTTGGTGCGCCGCGCTGGCAGCTGTTGCACAGGCTGGTCTACGCGGTGGTGCTGCTCGGCCTGCTGCATTTTTTCTGGATGCGCACAGCCAAGCACAATTACGCAGAGGTGGCTGTCTATGCCGCAGTGATCGTGGTGCTGCTCGGCTGGCGGCTGTGGATGCGGTTCGGGGCGCCGCGCCCAGCACGCGTCTGATCCGCACTACGCGGCCGGCGCGGCCTCGCGCAACAGCAGCACGTCCACGCCATACAGCTTGGCCAATGCGGCCAGTTTGGGTGGTGCGTTTCGCACCGCGAACGACTTGCCGAAGGCTTGCGCCAGGCGCTCGCATTCAAGCAGAACCGCCAGCGCCGACGAGTCGAACTGCTGCAGGTTGCCGGCATCGATCACCACGCCGCTCGGTGGCTCGTTCTGCAGCGCCTGCGCGAGCAGGCGCTGCGTGTCACGCGCCTCGCGCGCGGTGATGGTGGCGGGCAGCAGCAGCATCGCGTGTCAGCTCTTCGCACCGCCGGCCGCGGCCTTGGCATTGCGTTCGGCGAGC
>JAYVTD010000480.1:0-2727 GCA_043774765.1 Rhizobacter sp.
GATAACGGCAACCTGCGCTACCTGAAGGTCGGCGGCGTCGAGGTCCTGCGGGCGCTCGCGTTCCTGGTGCGCGACGAGAACTGGGGCACGTATGTGCCGACGCTCAGCGATCTCGTCGTCGACCAGCGGGCCGACGGCTTCAGCGTCAGCTACCGCGCCACCTGCGAGCGTGGCGACAGGCGCCTCGTCTGCGAAGCGCACATCGACGGCCGCAGCGACGGTAGCCTCACATTCAGCGCCAGCGCCACGCCTGCCACCGACTTCGTCACCTGCCGCACCGGCTTCGTCGTGTTGCACCCGCTGCAGGGCGTGGCGGGGCAGCGTGTCACGGTCGAGCATGTCGACGGCACGCTGCAGGCGTCGACCTTTCCGGTGCAGGTCGACCCGGTGCAGCCGTACCTGAGCATCCGCGCGCTGACGCACGAGGTCGCACCCGGGCTGGAGGCGACGGTGCGCATGGAGGGCGACACCTTCGAGATGGAGGATCACCGCAACTGGTCCGACGCGTCGTTCAAGACCTACGTGCGGCCGCTCGCGCTGCCGTGGCCGTACCTGCTTTCGGCCGGCGAGACCGTGACGCAGAGCGTCAGCCTGACTCTCGAAGGCCACGCGTCGAAACCCGAGAAGAGCACGCACGCCGAGGCGATCGAGATCATGCTCGGCAAGGCCACGCGCGGCCGCATGCCGATGATCGGGCTGGGCATGCCCGCTGAAGAGATCACCGCGGCGACCGGCGCACTCGAGCTGTTGAAGGGCCTGGCGCCGCGGCTGTTGATCTGCCAGTTCGACCCGCGTGCGCAGCATGGGCGGCGCGAGCTCGACGCCTACAAGGCGCTGTGCGCAGCGACCGGCGCGCGCTGCGAGCTCGAGATCGTGGTCGCCAGCGTCGATGCATTCGAGCCCGTACTGCAGCACATCGCAGCGCTGGTGCTCGACGCCGCGCTGCCGCTCGACTCGGTCGCGCTGTGCCCGGTCGGCGATCTGAAGGGGGTGTTGCCCGGCAGCGCACGGCCACCGGCGCCACCGCTCGATGCGCTGTACCGCGCGGCGCGCGCGGCGTTCCCCGGCATCAGGCTGGGTGGCGGCATGTTCTCGTTCTTCACCGAACTGAACCGCAAACGCCCACCGGCCGAGCTGCTCGACTTCGTGCACAACGTCACCTGCCCCATCGCCCACGCGGCGGACGATCGTTCGGTGATGGAAACGCACGAGACGCTGCCGTACCAGGTCGCGACCGCGCGCGGCTTCATCGGCAAAACCGCGTACCGCATCGGCCCGAGCTCGATCGGCTGCCGCGACAACCCGTATGGGCAGACGACCACGCCGAACCCCGACAACCAGCGCATCTGCCTCGCCAGGAGCGACCCGCGCCAGCGCGGTCTGTTCGGTGCGGCATGGACGCTGGGCTACGTTGCGAGCCTCGCGCCCACCGGGGTCGAAGCGGTGAGCTTGAGCGCGCCGACCGGGCCGCTGGGCCTGATCCACCGTCGCGGGGAAGCGGCGCTGCCGTACTACGACGCGCTCGCCGGCACGGCGGTCTATCCGGCGTATCACGTCGTCGCCGGGCTGACGCGAGCGGCCGGTGCGCCGCTGGTCGCGGCGATGTCATCCGATTCGGCCAGCGTGCGTTGCCTCGCTTACCGCGCGCCGGGTGCGACGCTGCTTTGGCTCGCCAACATGACTGCGCAGGCGCGGCAGGTGCACGTGAACCACGCGGGGGCGCGGCCGTTTGGCATCGTGCTCGACGAAGCAAGCTTCGAGCGTGCAACCACCGCACCGGCGGCATTTCAGGCGGACGTCCGGGTGCTCGATCTGCACAAGCTCGAGCTCGGGGCGTTTGCGGTCGCGCTGGTGTGTGTCAACGACCGGTGACGCGGGTACGACGCGACCGCGATGAGCGTCTCAGGTGGCCGTCTGCCGCCATGGACTGGCGATCCTTCGCGCAGTTGCCGATGATCAGTCGCTCGTTTCAACAATGATGTTGCGCATCGAGCGACGCCAAGGTCGAACTTGTTCCGACGGAAGACGACAGACGATGCGTTAGTTCTTGGGTGCCCTTCAGGACCCGTGTCTTCGGTTCGTCGATGGACTCGCATGTGGCGCAGAAACGTGCGCTCCATCTTGGAGAAGGTGCGATCGATCAAATTGAGGCACGAACCTAGCCTGGGCGCGTGAACGTACTCGAAACGGCCTGGGCGTATGTCGAGCTGGGCTACGGTCACCGAATCCGAGCCGGACTCGCTGGACGCCACTTGTCGAACGCTGAATCGCGTCTTGCGCGATTTGGCTGTAGCGGACCCACCCGACTGACGCGCCAACCGGCGCCCCTGCGCAGCGTCAGCTGAGTTGGCGTTCCCACGTCTGAAGCGCGGAGCTGCCCAAACCGGCGGGCGATCAGCGCTGGCGACGAACCGACCGACTGACCGGCGCGGTGGGCAACTCGTCTCGGACCTTCAAGACGACCGCAAGCCGCCGACAAATAGTCCCGAAGGTCCGAAATTCCGATCCTCTACCAGGAGCTTCGGGCCTTCGGAACTACCGCGTAAGCATGAAGCGTCAGAAGGTCTGGCGTTGACGAGGCCGTCAGCTTTGAGGCGAGAAGTTCGGGGTGACGTGTCGCTGATAGGTCGAGTCGAGCCGCCGAAGCCCAGCGGGAGCAGTCAGCCGCGCTGGCACCATAGCGAACGGCACCTCCCGGGTGCCGCGCCGTACTCACGCTGACGGCCA
>JAYVTD010000481.1:0-7389 GCA_043774765.1 Rhizobacter sp.
GATCTCGAGCATCTCCTGCATCGGCACGTAGGCCACTTCTTCGAGGCTGGCGAAGCCCTCGTTGATCAGGATGTCGGCCACTTCGGCATCGACGTCGAGCTTCTCGATGAACAGCTTGCGCACGCTGTCGGACTCGGTGGCCTGCTTCGAGGCAGACTCTTCGGCCGTCATGATGTTGATGCGCCAGCCCGTCATCTCCGACGCCAGGCGCACGTTCTGGCCACCACGGCCGATCGCGATCGCGAGGTTCTCTTCGTCGACCACCACGTCCATCGCGTGGCGTTCTTCATCAACCACGATCGACTGCACGTTGGCCGGCGCCAGCGCGCCGATCACGAACTGCGCCGGGTCTTCCGACCACAACACGATGTCGACCCGCTCGCCGGCAAGCTCGTTGGTGACGGCGTTGACGCGTGAACCACGCACGCCGACGCAGGTGCCGATCGGGTCGACCCGCTTGTCGTGCGAAACCACGGCGATCTTGGCGCGCGAACCGGCGTCGCGGGCACACGACTTGATCTCGAGCAGGCCCTGCTCGATCTCGGGCACTTCCTGGGCGAAGAGTTCGATCATGAAACCCGGCGCGCTGCGGCTCAACAGGATCTGCGGCCCGCGCAAGGTCGGGTCGACCTCGGCGATGTAGGCACGCACCCTGTCGCCGGAGCGCAGGTTTTCCTTCGGAATCATTTCGCTGCGGCGCAGGCGGCCTTCGATGCGGCCCTGTTCGACGATCACGTCGCCCTTGTCGAGGCGCTTGACGGTGCCGACGAAGACCTTCTCGCCACGCGAGAGAAAGTCGGTCAGCAGCTGTTCGCGCTCGGCATCGCGGATCTTCTGCAGAATGACCTGCTTGGCCGCTTGTGCGCCGATGCGGCCAATCGAGACCGAGTCGACCGATTCTTCGATGTAGTCGTCGACTTCGATGTCGGGGATCTGTTCCAGGGCTTCGAAGTGCAGGATCTCGGAGTCGGGCAACTGCAGGCCGGCTTCATTCGGCACCACGTGCCAGCGGCGGAAGGTTTCGTACTCGCCGCTGTCGCGGTCGATCAACACACGCATGTCGACCTCGCCGCCGTGCAGCTTCTTCGAGGCCGACGCGAGCGCCGCTTCGACGGCGGCAAACACCACCTCGAGATCGACACTCTTCTCACGCGCGATGGCGTCCACAAAATCAAGCAAATCGCGGTTCATTGAATACGGCCTCCATCAACCTCGTCAATCGATTGCTGCACTGCCACCGGTGCGGTCTTCAAAGGCGTTTCATCCGGCTCGGAGAAACGGCGACCCTTGAAATCCACCACCGGCACCAGGCGTGCCTCTCGAACTTCTTCAATCGAAAAATCCAGCGCCAGATCGTTCTCGCCTTCCGGCTTGGCAGCGCCTGCGCTCGTTTCCACGCTCTGTTCCAACTTCTTGCCCGGCTTCTTCACTCGGTTCACCAGCACCAGCCGCCAGCCTTCACCCAGCGCCCGCAACTCGCCAGCGAACTTCTTGCGGCCCTTGAACGGCTCTTTCAGCGTCAGCTCGACCTGCTCGCCAGCGAAGCGTGCATAGTCGGCCACCTTCTTGAGCGGGCGGTCCAGCCCCGGCGACGAGACTTCGAGCCGCTCGTAGGCACAGGCCTCGACTTCGAGCACGTACTGCAACTGGCGTGTGACCTTCTCGCAGTCGTCCACGGTGATGAACTGCCCCGCGACCGACTCGGCCGAGCCGGGCAGGTGATCGATGAAGACGCGCAACAAGCCGCCGGCGCTTTTTTCAGCGTCGACCAGGTCGTAACCCAAGCCCGTCACAGTGCGGTCGACCGCACTTTGCCAATTCATCAAAAGTCGTGTCCTGTCCAGCAAGCCAGTTTAAAAGCGATCGAGCAAAAAAAATGGGCTGGATGAATCCGCCCACATGGTCAAGCGAACTGCTTCAAGCAACACTGCCGAGGCTCGCTTCTCAGAGCGCCCCGACCGCGTCAAGCAGCTTTCCAGCAAAACCAGGATTGTACTCCGCCGTTACAACCTCGGCAAGCAGTGTGCCCGCCTGTTGTGCGAGGGGCGCCGCACTGCATGCCAAAATCCGCCGCGAATCAAACTGACGGAGAGACCATGGGATTCCTCGCTGGAAAGCGCCTGTTGATCACGGGCGCGCTGTCCAACCGCTCGATAGCCTATGGCATCGCCCGCGCCTGCCACCGCGAGGGCGCCGAACTGGCCTTCAGTTACCAGGGCGATCGTTTCAAGGAGCGTGTTTCAGAGTTTGCCGCCGAGTTCGGCTCGAACCTGGTGTTCGATTGCGACGTGTCCGACGACGCCCAGATCGACAAACTTTTCACCGACCTCGGCGCCCACTGGGACCAGTTCGACGGCTTCGTGCATGCCATCGCGTTCGCGCCCCGCGAAGCGATCGCCGGCGATTTTCTGGACGGCATGACACGCGAGAACTTCCGCGTGGCACACGACATCTCCGCCTACAGCTTTCCCGCCATGGCCAAGGCCGCGCTGCCACGCCTGCGCCCGGGCGCGGCGCTGCTGACGCTGTCTTACTTGGGTGCGGCGCGCTACGTGCCGAACTACAACATGATGGGCCTGGCCAAGGCCTCGCTTGAAGCCAGCGTGCGGTTCCTGGCGCAGAGCCTGGGCGCACGCGGCGTGCGGGTGAACGGCATTTCGGCCGGGCCGATCAAGACACTCGCCGCCTCGGGCATCAAAGACTTCGGCAAGCTGCTGACCCAGTTTGCTGCGACCACGCCGATCCGCCGCAACATCACGCTCGACGACGTGGGCAACGCGGCGGCGTTCTTGCTCTCGGACCTGAGCAGCGGCATCAGCGCCGAGATCGTCTACGTCGACGGCGGCTTCAGTCACGTCGCGCTGAGCAACTCCGAAGAGTGACCCGGCGGGCGCGTCAATCGGCGCGAACGCAGTCCACGAAGTAGCAATGCGTGCCGGCGTCGCCGTCGGACTCGACCAGGCCGTGCACATCGGTGTCGAAGCCCGGAAAGGCCGCGTTGAACTCGCGCGTGAACTTCAGGTAGTCGACTATTCTCTTGTTGAAGCGCTCGCCCGGAATCAGCAGCGGAATGCCCGGCGGGTAAGGCGTGAGCAGTGACGTGGTGATGCGGCCTTCGAGCTCGTCGATCGGCACGCGTTCGGTCTTGCGGTGCGCGATGTAGGCGTAGGCGTCGCTCGGCTTCATCGCCGGCTGCAGGTCTGACAAGTACATCTCGGTCGTGAGCCGAGCGATATCGCCCTTGGCGTACATCTCGTGAATGCTCTGGCTCAGGTCGCGCAGCCCCATGCGCTCGTAGCGCGGGTGCGCTGCACAGAACTCGGGCAGGATGCGCCACAGCGGCTGGTTGCGGTCGTAGTCGTCCTTGAACTGCTGCAAAGCGGTGAGCAGCGTGTTCCAGCGGCCCTTGGTGATGCCGATCGTGAACATGATGAAGAACGAGTACAGGCCCGTCTTCTCGACGATCACGCCGTGCTCGGCCAGGAACTTGGTGACGATCGAGGCCGGAATGCCGGTGCCGGCGAACTTGCCCGACATGTCCAGCCCCGGCGTGATGATCGTGCTCTTGATCGGGTCGAGCAGGTTGAAGCCTTCGGCCAGGTCGCCGAAGCCGTGCCACTTCTCGCCGGCCTTCAAGACCCATTCGTCGCTGCGGCCAATGCCTTCTTTCGCAATCTTGTCGGGGCCCCAGACCTTGAACCACCAGTCTTTCTTGCCGTAGTCTTTTTCGACTTTGCGCATCGCGCGCCGGAAGTCGAGCGCTTCGGCAATGCTTTCTTCCACCAGCGCCGGGCCGCCGGGCGCTTCCATCATCGCGGCGGCCACATCGCAACTCGCGATGATCGCGTACTGCGGGCTGGTCGAGCTGTGCATCAGGTAGGCCTCGTTGAAGAGGTGGCGGTCGAGCTTGCGCTCCTGCGAGTCCTGCACCAGCACCTGCGAGGCCTGGCTGATGCCGGCGAGCAGTTTGTGCGTGGACTGCGTGGCGAACACGAGCTGGTCTTTCGGCCGCTTGCGGTTCTTGCCCATCGCGTGGAAGGTGCCGTAGAACTTGTGGAAGGCCGCGTGCGGCAACCAGGCTTCGTCGAAATGCAGCGTGTCGATGTAGCCGTCGAGCGAGTGTTTGATCGTCTCGGTGTTGTAGAGCACGCCGTCGTAGGTGCTTTGCGTGAGCGTCAGGATGCGCGGCTTCACGCTCTTCGAGTCCACGTCTTTCAGCAGCGGGTTCGCGGCGATCTTCTTCTTGATCGCGGCCGGCGAGAACTCGCTCTGCGGGATCGGCCCGATGATCCCGTAGTGGTTGCGTGTCGGCCGCAGGAACACCGGCACCGCGCCGGTCATGATGATCGCGTGCAGGATCGACTTGTGGCAGTTGCGGTCGACCACCACCACGTCGCCCGGCGCCACCGCGTGGTGCCAGACCATCTTGTTGCTGGTGCTGGTGCCGTTGGTCACGAAGAAGCAGTGGTCGGCGTTGAAGATGCGCGCCGCGTTGCGCTCGCTCTCGTAGATGGGGCCGGTGTGGTCGAGCAGCTGGCCGAGCTCGTCGACCGAGTTGCACACGTCGGCGCGCAGCATGTTCTCGCCGAAGAACTGGTGGAACATGCGGCCGACCGGGCTCTTCAGGAACGCCACGCCGCCCGAATGGCCGGGGCAGTGCCACGAGTAAGAGCCGTCTTGCGCGTAGTCGACCAGCGCCTTGAAGAACGGCGGCGCCAGGCCGTCCATGTAACTCTTGGCCTCGCGGATGATGTGGCGCGCCACGAACTCCGGCGTGTCCTCGAACATGTGGATGAAGCCGTGCAGCTCGCGCAAGATGTCGTTCGGCAAGTGCTGCGAGGTGCGCGTTTCACCGTAAAGGTAGATCGGCACCTCGGAATTCTTGAAGCGCACTTCCTCGATGAATTTGCGCAGGTTCAGCACGGCCGGGTCGAGCTCGGGGCCGGGGGTGAACTCTTCGTCGTCGATCGACAGGATGAAAGCGCTGGCCCGGCTTTGCTGCTGCGCGAACTGGCTCAGATCGCCATAGGTCGTGGCCCCCAGCACCTCGAAGCCCTCTTTTTCGATCGCCCCGGCCAGCGCACGAATGCCCAGGCCCGAGGTGTTTTCAGAGCGAAAGTCTTCGTCGATGATGACGATCGGGAAGTTGAAGCGCAGCATGGGCAGACCTGACTCGGCGCGACGGCGCCTTCGAGAAAGCGCGAAGTGTAGGGCCAGTGGATGACAGCGACCCGACGCGAGCCGGCACGCGGCCTACACTCGTACCCGGGATCGCCCCAAGGAGTTTGAATGGACCTTTCTACATCGTCGTTCTGGTGGGTCGCGGCCGGTGTCGCGGTCGCCGTGGAGCTGGCGACCGGCACTTTCTACCTGTTGATGATCGCGCTCGGGCTGGCTGGCGCAGCTGTTGTGGCCATGCTCGGTATGGGGCTCACGGCACAGATCGTCAGCGCCGCGCTGATCGGTGGCGGCGCCACGGCGCTGTGGCACCGCCGCCGTTTCAACCAGCCGCAGTCTGCGCCGGCGCGCGAAAACCGCGACGTGAACCTCGACATCGGCGAGCGCGTGAACGTGCGCGCCTGGAACAACGAAGGCACGACCCAGGTGCAGTACCGCGGCTCCACCTGGACGGCGCGCCTCGCCCCCGGCGCCGCGCCGGCCTCGGGCGAACACCTGGTGAGCGCCGTCGAAGGCAACTGGCTCGTGCTGACACCGCGCGCGCCGCACTGATTTCACCCTGAAAGCCGTTCCATGGAAATCGCACTCGTCATCGCCGTCATCGCGGCCATCTTCATCATCCGCGCGATCAAGATCGTGCCGCAGCAGAACGCCTGGGTCGTCGAAAAGCTCGGCAAGTACGACCGCACACTCACGCCGGGGCTGAAGTTCGTCGTGCCCTTCATCGAGCGCGTGGCCTACAAACATTCGCTGAAAGAAGTGCCGCTCGACGTGCCCAGCCAAGTCTGCATCACCAAGGACAACACCCAGCTGCAGGTCGACGGCATCATCTACTTTCAAGTGACCGACCCGATGCGCGCGAGCTACGGCTCGAGCAACTACATCTCGGCCATCACCCAGCTCGCGCAGACGCTGCTGCGTTCGGTGATCGGCAAGATGGAGCTCGACAAGACCTTCGAGGAACGTGACCACATCAACCTCTCGGTCGTGGCCGCGCTCGACGAAGCGGCGAGCAACTGGGGCGTGAAGGTGCTGCGCTACGAGATCAAGGACCTGTCGCCGCCGGCCGCCATCCTGCATTCGATGCAGACGCAGATCACCGCCGAGCGCGAGAAGCGCGCGCTGATCGCGGCCAGCGAAGGCCGCAAGCAGGAGCAGATCAACATCGCCACCGGCGAGCGCGAAGCCTATATCGCCCGATCTGAAGGCCAGCGCCAGGCCGAGATCAACAAGGCCCAGGGCGAGGCGGCGGCGATCATCGCCGTGGCCGACGCCACGGCCGACGCGATCCGCAAGATCGCCGAGGCGATTCGCTCGCCCGGCGGCGAACAAGCGGTTCAGTTGAAGGTGGCCGAAAAGGCCGTCGAGGCCTATGCGCAGCTCGCGCAGAAGAACAACACGATGATCGTGCCGGGCAACATGAGCGAGGTGTCGGCACTGATCGGCACCGCGATGACGCTGATGAAGGCCAAGACGCCGAGCGCAAGCTGAGAACACCATGGCCTTCAACGTTCTGGGCACCACGCTCGTGCCCTGCTCTTACGACCCTTTGACAGGGTATTACCGCGACGGCTGCTGCAACACGGCTGACGACGACACCGGCAGCCACGTGGTGTGCGTCAAGGTCACAGCCGAATTCCTCGCCTATTCCGCGAGCCGCGGCAACGACCTGAGCACGCCCCGCCCCGAGTACCGCTTTCGTGGCCTGAAACCGGGCGACCGCTGGTGTCTGTGCGCGCTGCGCTGGCGCGACGCGCTGGTGGCCGGGAGGGCGCCGCTGGTGGTGCTGGAAAGCACCCACGAACGTGCACTCGACTTCGTCTCGCTGCAGGCGCTGCAAGCCCGTGCGCTCGACGCCGTAGGCTAAACTCGCTCCCTTCGGAGAGGTGGATGAGCGGTTTAAGTCGCACGCCTGGAAAGCGTGTGGGGGCTAATTACCCCCCGCGGGTTCGAATCCCGCCCTCTCCGCCAGGAACCGGTCTCACAGCGTCTCACCTAGACCCCGGATGCCATCCGAAAGCCCCGTAGATCGGGGCTTTTTTGTGTCTGGCGGTCTCACAGCGTCCTTTGACAGACCGCTCCAGTTGGGGGAGAGGTGGCGGCGGAAATCTAAACACAGCGATAAGTGGAAACTCTGCGACAACAACCCGTGCCTGAGGCCCGAGAAAGCAGGAAGACCATGAGCAAGAGACCGCGCAGGAACCACTCGCC
>JAYVTD010000482.1:0-3095 GCA_043774765.1 Rhizobacter sp.
GCCGCCACCGAAATGCTCGCCGCCGCCATGGACGCCGGCGTGAATTTCTTCGACAACGCCGAGGTCTACGCCAGCGGCCAGAGCGAGGTCGTGATGGGCGAGGCCTTCAAGGCGCTGAAGTGGCCACGGCTGAACTACATCGTCTCGACCAAGTTCTTCTGGGGGCTGAGCCGCGAGGGCAACACCGTCAACCGGATGGACACGCTCAACCGAAAATACCTGTCGCAGGCGATCGACGGCTCGCTCGCGCGAATGGGGCTGGACTTCATCGACCTCGTCTACTGCCACCGCCCCGACCCGCACACGCCGATCGAAGAAACGGTCTGGGCGATGAGCGACATGATCACGCGCGGCAAGGCGCTCTACTGGGGCACGAGCGAGTGGTCTGCGGCCGAGATCCGCGCGGCCTGGGACATGGCCGACAAGCACCACCTGCACAAGCCGGTGGTCGAGCAGCCGCAGTACCACCTGTTCCACCGCCAGCGTGTCGAGCAGGAATACGCGGGCCTCTACGAAGACATCGGCCTGGGCCTGACGACCTGGAGCCCGCTCGCCAGCGGCCTGCTGACCGGCAAGTACAAGGACGGCATTCCGGCGGGCAGCCGCGGCGCGATGGAGAGCATGGGCTTTCTCACGGCGAGCCTGACCGACCCGGCCAAGCAGGCGGCCGTGGTGCAGCTCGAAGCGGTGGCCGCCAGCCTCGGCTGCACGCTGGCGCAGCTCGCGATCGCGTGGGTGGCGAAGAACCCGCACGTCAGCTCGGTGATCACCGGGGCGTCGAAACTCTCGCAATTGCAGAGCAACCTCGGCGCGGTGGCGGTCATCGGTCAGCTCACGCCCGAACTGATGACGCGCCTCGACGCGATCAGCTCACCGTTGGCCGCGTGAGCGCAGCCGCCGTCAGCGCTTGCGGCTGCGGGCCGCGCGCCAGCCGAACCACGCCGCGGCGCCGAGCACGCCGAGCCTGACGAGGCGGCGGCTGCGCCCGCGCATGGCGGGCGCCAGCACGCCGAGCAGCGTGGCCACGACGCGGTAGCGGCGCAGCAGCGACCAGGCCTGGCCGAGCCAGCCGGCCCCGCTCGTGCTGCCGGCACCGAACAGCGCCTGGCCCCAGCCGCGGCCCCCGCCGCCGAGCGCCGCGCGCAGCAGCTGCGGCACGTGTGCCGCCTCGCGCACCCGTGCCAGATCGCGCCGCAGCTCGATGCGCTGGTAGGCGATGCGCGCCAGCAGCACCTGTTTCTGGGCGTGTCGGTCCATCGACTTCAACCCGGCCCGTTCGGGTGGCGCGATGGGGCGCTTTCGCCCCGCAGCAAGGCGGCGTCGACACGCAACTCGGCGAGCGTGTCGGCCAACAAGGGCGGGCTGTCACGCAGGCGAGCGCGCAACCACCACAGCAGGCCGACGCCGGCGCAGAAATAGGCGAGCGCGAGCCAGCCCAGCACCGCATGGCCGAGCGTGCCCCACAGCGCCACGGCCAGCCAGGCCGACAGCGCCGCCACGGCGCCGCCGAGCAGGAGCAGCGCCGCAACGCTCGCGATGATCGTCAGCACGAGCCGGCTGCCGGCCTCGCCGAGCTCGACGCTGGCGAGTTCGAGCCGGTTCTGCAGCATGCCGAACACACTGCCGCCGAAGCGGGCCATTGCGTCCAGCAGGCCGGGCTCGTCCTTGCTCATCGGGCGCAGGTCAGCGCCGCGAGATCAGCAGGCCGACCACGACCCCGAGGCTCGCTGCGGCGAGGATCGAACGCCACGGGTGGTCGTGCACGTAATCGTCGGTGGCGTGCGCCGCGGCCTTGCCCTTTTCGAGCGCCGTGTGCTGTGCGTCGGCCAGCTTTTCGCGCAAGGCCCTGAGCTGTTCCAGTGCCCGGCCGCGCAGTTCGGCGGCCTTTTCACCGGTGGCGTTGGCGGCCTGCACGAGCATGTCTTCGGCGCCGCTGATGGCTTTGTGGACATCGGATTCGATGTCGTCGGTGTCAGTGGCAGTGGCTTTTGAATTCATCGGGAGCTCCTCGGTTCGTGGCGGGTAAAAAGAGAGTCGATACAAACATCATAGTTCGCGGTTCAGGGCTTGCAGCTGCGCCGGTGTGCCGACGTTTTCCCACGCGCCGCGGTACACCTCAGCGCTGATGCGGCGCTCGCGCATGCCTTCGAACAGCAGCGGCCCGAGCGCGACCCGCGTGCCCGGCACGATGTGCGAGCACAGCGTGGCCCGGCACAGCGCCAGATTGGCGTAGGTCCAGCGCAGGCCGTCGGGGCCGGGCCTGTCGGCCAGGCCGAGGCCGTCGGCATCGAGGCCGAAATCGCCCTGCGGGTGGTAACTCGGGTTGGGCACGAGCCACAGGTGCGCCAGGTGGCTGCCGTTTTCGAAGCGGTCGGCGGCGGCGTCGTCGATGCGGAAGTCGGGCGCGAAGATGTCGCCCGAGATCAGCCAGAAGCACTCGTCAGGGTGGTTCACCAGCAGCGGCAAGGCCTTGGCGATGCCACCGGCGGTCTCGAGCGCGCCGCCGTGGTCGCGGCCTTCCATCGAAAAACGAATACGCAGGCCCCAGCGCGCGCCGTCGCCGAGCGCCTGTTCGATGCGTTCTTCGAGCCACGCGGTGTTGATGACGACCTCGTTCACTCCGCCGCGCGCCAGCGCCTCGAGGTGCCATTCGATCAGCGGCTTGCCACGCACGACGAGCAGCGGTTTGGGCGTGTGGTCGGTCAGCGGCCGCATGCGTTCGCCGCGGCCGGCGGCAAGGATCATGGCTTTCATCGGCCCGCAGTCTATGCGCCCGGCGGCCGAGCGGCCACCAGACTTCAGCGCAGCGCCGGCCCGAGCCCGATCGGTGCCGGCGCGGCCAGCACGATCTTGCTGAACAGCGGCTGGTAAACCTCGGCCGGCGGGTGGCCGGTCAGCGGGTCGCGGTTGGACAGGAACGCGGCGTCGAGGCGGGCCCAGTCGTCGGCACTGAAGGCGCGCTCGGCCAGCGGCAGGATCTCGCTCTCTTCGAGCTGCATGTGAGAGAGGTAGAAGTCGACGTAACGGCCGACCGATTCTTCGAAAGCGGCACGGCGCGGCTCGCCGAGCACCTCGAAAGCCAGCAGATCGTGCTC